>JBIJDP010000503.1:0-2993 GCA_044344065.1 Opitutaceae bacterium | reverse complement strand
AGGCGGTGCTCGTCGAGGTAGTAGTCATACGACATGAAGGCCTGCCCGTTGCGCACATCAAAGGTGTGGGCCGCCGCGTAGCCATTGATGAAGCCGATCACATCGGGTGCATGGGCGTAGTACTGGTCCACCGTCTGCTTCGGCAGGTCGAAATAACCGATGGGCAGGCCGCGGTCGGAATGATCCATGATGCCGACGACATACTCATCCATGGTCGGCATCAGCCGGTTCATCTCCTGCATCACCAGCGCAAAGCGGTCCGGCGGCACGGCCACGGGATACATGTAGCCCGATTGCCCGCCGATGAAGAAGTCGTTCGGCGTCTTGTCCTTGGCGAACATCTCCATCGCGGCCGGGTACCAGCGCGCCCCGTCCACGCCGACCTCCCAGTTGTACGGAATCTTGCCTCGTTCAGGCTCCGTCCACGCGCCGAGGCCCATGCTGTCGGATTGCACGAGGCAGAGGTAAACCTTCGGCTCGGTCCTGAGCGTCTGCGACCGCGTGACGTGGTTGTTGTTGGTGAATTTGAACCCCGGCGAAAATCCGATCTGGCTCATGAAGGTACCGTTGGGAAACGAATTCAGCCCCATGACCTTCAGGCCGTAGCCGGAGGTGAGCGTGACCCACTGCCCCTCGGTGTCCTTGGCGTAGGAATGCCAGCCGAGGATCCACGCGTCGGGCTTCATCTGCGCGAGCAGTTCCCGGTGCAGGGCGAGTTCCTCGGTGTGTTTCGGGTTGGCGGAGAGGTCGGTGACGAAGGCGCCGAAGGCGATGGCCAGGTCGGCCATGCCGGGCTCCATGCGATTGCCCGCCACGCCGCCCATCCAGATGATGAAGTCGCGGCTGCAATCCTTCCAGTAGCGGTCGAGTGCCCAGCGGTTGATCTGCACGTCATTCATACCGGCGAACACGCCGCGAAAATCCGCCAGCGGCTTGAGGCCGTGCTTCTCGGCAAGCGGGATGAGGCTCTCATCCACCACCGCGGCGCGCAGGACGCCGGCGGCAGTGAGGGCGACATAGATCGAGCTGCGCACCTGCCGGTCCCAGACCACGTAGCCCCTGGCGTATTTCCCCAGGGCCGCCATGGCCGCGTCGGGGGTTTCCAGCTTGTTGAACCTGATGCCGTAACGGGAGGCGTAGAAGTCCTTCAGCGGATTGAAATCGCGGAATTTCCAATCCGCGGGATACTCGATGTAGACGCGCGGCGCCTCGGTGTTGGCCAGGCCCTGCAGGCCGATGAGGAGGAGGTTTTCGGGCAGCGCCCCGGTGATGTCCCAGTTGTTCTTCACCGTAATGAGCCAGGCCTCCTTGGGCGCGGCACCCGGCTGGCCGGGGATGGCGTGGAGGGTTGGGACTGATAACAGGACAAGGATAACGGAAAAAATCGTCTTCATGACTTGGGTTCTACTTCGCGTTCATTCGTGCTCTTCGCGGTTAATCGGTTTCCGACTCAAGGCTTGGTCAGCTCGGCGATCATCTTCACCGCATTATCGTTGGCCGGATCCAATTCGAGCGACCGGCGGTACTCGGCCAGCGCGAGGTCCTTGTGGCCCTGCTTCAGGAGCACCTCGCCATAGCTGTCGTGGGTGTTGCCCGAACCAGGGAAGAGCTCGACGTTGAGCTTCATGAGGGCGAACGCCTCGGGGAGCTTGTCCTTCTGGAGGTAGCGGTAACCGAGGCCGTTCAACTGCGACTCGCTGACATAGCAGTCGCCAAAACCGGCGGCCTTCAACTCGGCGAATTGCTTCAGGGCCGCCTCCAGGTCCGACTGCTCGATTGCGTCCTGCAGCAGGTCGCTGAGGGCCCGGGCCTTGAGCTCCAGGAGCTCGACCTCGAACTTCAGGGTGGACTCTGGCGGAATAGAGCCGACCGCCCGGCCGCCGTAAGCGAGCTCGGGTGGGATGATCAGCGTCGCCTGGTCGCCCACGCGCAACTGCGCAAACCCCTCGTCCCAGCCCTTGATCACCTGCTTGCGGCCAAGGGTGAAGGCAAAGGGCTGGTTCCGCTTGTGCGAACTGTCGAACACCGTGCCGTCCGCCAGGGTGCCGGTGTAATGCGCAATGACGACCTGCCCCGGCTGGGCGGCGGCACCCGTGCCCGGGCGGGTGATGGCGTACTTGAGCCCCGAGGGCGTGGTGACGGCGTTCGCCAGGTCCGGGAAGGTGAACACACGGTTGAACACATACACGAGGGCCTGATCGCGGGTGGAGCGCAGTTCGAAGAGGGTAAGCCTGCGGCCATCCGGGGACAGCCGGTACTCGTCGTAAACGTGCACAGGGTAATCGCCCTGTTGGGCTTCCAGCGTGAGACGGGATTCGAGTTTCAGCACACGGCCGCCGTCGAGCCATTCGCCGGTCACCTGCTTCTGCTGGTCGCCGCCGACGTAGACATTCGTGTACCACGTATCGAGCCAGTAGCCCACGGGATTGGCCGTGACGGTCTTGCCGTCGGCCACGACCCGGGTGGTGTCGTCCACCTTGCGGTCAAGTCCCCATTGGAGATGGCGGACAATCTGAACCGCGCCGCCCTCGACGCTGATGTCCAGGTCGGCCTTTTCCCAAGGCTTGATGGAGGTGCTTGCGGCAAGGTCGATTTTCCATTTTCCGGCCAGACGCGTGGAGTCTGCCGCCGTGGCAACGGCAGCAACCGCCAGTACGAGCACTCCGGCGGCGAGCCGGGAGAAACGATTGATTTTCATAGGCGAAAGCATGACCGGTCCGCCCGATGACCCGGCACCGGCGGTTCATGCGGATGGCGGACTGAGATAGCCGAACACCGCGGCCCAGTGGCAGGCGCTGCCGGCCAGCACGAAAAGGTGCCAGACGGCGTGGTGATAAGGCAGGCGTTTCCAGAGGTAGAATACCGTTCCGCCGGTGTAGCACAGGCCGCCGGCCAGCAGGAGCCAAAGTCCGCCGCGGGGCACGGCGAGGAGCATGGGCTTGAGGGCCAGCACCACGAGCCAGCCCATGCCGATGTAGATCAGGGTGGAGACC
>JBIJDP010000502.1:0-2997 GCA_044344065.1 Opitutaceae bacterium | reverse complement strand
GCCGCCGCCAGCAACGCATCGCCGCCATTGTGGCCCTTGCCGGCCAAGACCAGCACCACGCCCGTTGCCGGAAATCCGCCGATTTCCTCAAAATCTGCCAGTGACGCCGCCGCCACGGCTGCGCCCGCCTGCTTCATGGCGAGCCATTCAAGGTTCTCGTCACCGGCAAAGAGTTTTTGCTCGAGGTCCCTGGCCTCGGCACAGGTTAGGATGGGATGAGTGGCGGGCATGCAGTGAATTCGTACCTTTCCTTGCATGGCCGAATTCAAAGATGAGTGCGAGCTTGGGTGTGCCATATTCCGGGTGCGGCGGGAGGACGGGGCTAAGACAAAACGATGCCGTCGGCGCTGAACCGCCTTGATGGTTGCGAAACCGAAAAGCGTTTCCGGTAGGCCGCCAGCTTGCTGGCGCTCTCGGAGCGGGAGCAAGCTCCCGGCCTATTCGACGACAGCATCGTTGGCCTAGCCGCTCTTCGCCTGCCGAGTCGCAGTCATACGTCAAATGGGCAGGTCGGAGACCTGCCCTACCTCAAGCCTTCTCGCCCCTAGCGCTTTTCCGTCTCTGGGAAAGGACTCGCTGGCGTGGGTGTTGGGGGCGGTACAAGAACCCTGTCAGGTTGCGTGGGCCTGAGCGGATTGCTCGCCCTGATTAAATTCCAATCCTCCTGCCGCTTCTCCTGCAGCCATTCCGCCCGCATGGCCTCGGTTTCCGTATACATCAGCGGGCCGTCAACCTTGACCCCGTGGGTCAGGATCGGACGCGTGAGGCGGTCGATGGTGCGGAAGTAATAATTTTCGCCGGTACGCAGGACCTCGTAATAGCGGGAAAATGCCTTGGTTTCCGTGTCCCACAACGCCACCTCCGACAGGTCATGTTCCCAGATCGCATGGCGGCCCCACTCGGCGAACACGACCTCGATGTCGCTTAAGGGGGCCGGACCAGTTCGGACTGTCGGCCGGGCTTCCATTTCGGTTTCGGCCGGTGTCGCCGGTTCAGGCGCGACCGGTTCGGGTTCAGGCAGCGCCCAGACAAAAAGTGCGCCCAACACAAATCCCAGTGAAATCCACGATGGGATCTTGGAGAGCTGGCTCGGCGATGGCGGCTTGGGATCTTCCTCGTCCATGGCGTTCAGGTCCGGATCAGCGCCGCCACGGCCATCGCGTGGGTCTCGGTGTGGGAAAGCGAAACCAGCACACCGGTGGCGCCCACCTGCGCGAGGAGCGCCCGGCCTTTATCGTCCAATCGTACCAGCGGCTCCTTGCGCTCGCCGTGATAGATGGAGACGGAAGTCCAGTCGAGGTGCGTGCCGATGCCGGTGGTGAAAGTCTTGGACACCGCCTCCTTGGCCGCCCAACGCGCGGCGTAGTGTTTGTGCGGATGCTTGAGCCCGGAACAATATTCCCGCTCCTCCGCCGTGAAGACACGGCTCAGAAACCTCTCCCCGTGGCGCTCCAGCACCTTGTGGATGCGCTCCACCTCGATCAGGTCGCAACCGAGACCGAGAAGGATTCCGCCGGGAGGAGGGGCGAGGGACATGGAGGCGAAAGTAGCGAGTAGCGGGTAGCGAGTAGAAAGACAGCTGGAATTGTAGCTACGAGCGTGAGCGAGTGGTCAGTGGTTCGATATGCTCGCGACTCGCCACCCACTACCCGCTAATTCCAATCAGCCATTCATCCTCGTTTTCATTTCCCGCACGGCCTCATCAATGCCGGTGAAAAGGGCCCGGCTGATGATGCTGTGACCGATGTTCAATTCATGGAGGTGCGGCAGGGTGCGCACCTCGGCGATGTTGACGTAGTTGATGCCGTGACCGGCATTGACCATGAGCCCGAGTTCATGGGCGCGGACGGCTCCGATGCGCAGGCGCTTGAACTCCACGGCGCGGGCCGGGGTAAAGTAAGCGTTGGCGTAGGCGCCGGTGTGCAATTCGACAAACGGCGCCTTCACGGCCGCGGCACACTCGATCTGCGCCTCGTCGGGATCGATGAAGAGGCTGGCCTTGATGCCGGCGGCATTCATGACCGCGACGCAATCCTGCACGCGCTGGCGGCCGCCCTTCACGTCGAGACCGCCCTCGGTCGTGACCTCCTCGCGGCTTTCGGGGACGAGGCAGACGAAGTCGGGCTTAAGTTTCAGGGCGAAGGCGGTCATGGCCGGCGTGCAAGCCATTTCGAGGTTGAGCCGGGTGGCGATGCTTTCGCGCAGGCGCCAGACATCGCGCTCCTGGATGTGGCGGCGGTCCTCGCGCAGGTGGACGGTGATGCCATCGGCGCCGGCGCGCTCGGACAGCAGGGCCAGAGTCACGGGATCAGGTTCGACCGCGCCTCCGGCGGTGGCCGCGGCCTGCTTGTAGCGCGCCTGACGGACGGTTGCACAATGGTCGATATTGACGCCGAGAAAAATCATGCGGGTAGGTTTGACCTGATTAAGCCGGTGGCGATTCTCCAACGCAAAAGCGAAATGACCTCCACCCCACCCCCCAGGCCCCCCGTCAAGCGGGAGAACCTGCTGCTCAACCTCGCGTGCAACATCCTGATCCCTTCGCTGATCCTGGCGAAGCTCAGCACCCCGGATCGCCTGGGCCCGGTCGTCTCCCTCGTGGTCGCCCTCGCCTTTCCCCTCAGCTACGGGCTCTTTGACTTCTGGAAGCGGCGCACCGCCAACTTCGTCTCGGTCATCGGCTTCATCAGCGTGCTCCTGACCGGCGGACTGGGCCTGATGCAGATGGAGGGGGTCTGGTTTGCGGTCAAGGAGGCCTCGGTCCCGTCGGTGATCGGCTTCGCGGTCTGGGCCTCGATGCGCAGCAAGCGCCCGCTGGTCCGGCAGTTTCTGTACAACGAGCAGGTGATCAACGTC
The DNA here is from genome assembly GCA_044344065.1 of Opitutaceae bacterium. Classification (GTDB taxonomy): domain Bacteria; phylum Verrucomicrobiota; class Verrucomicrobiia; order Opitutales; family Opitutaceae; genus UBA2377. The sequence goes on along the minus strand of JBIJDP010000502.1, from coordinate 141 downwards.
CCGAAGGTCCATGAGGCCCTCGTCGAGCGGAATGCCGTGCCCGCGTTTGATCGTCTGCTGCGCACGGCCAGCTATTGGCTCGTTGCCTCCTTCCTTTTCAGCGCCGCCCTCAATTTCGCCCTCGCCCGCTGGTTGCTGAAG
>JBIJDP010000501.1:0-3000 GCA_044344065.1 Opitutaceae bacterium | reverse complement strand
CAGAAGGTAGAGGAAAGTAAGAGACCACAGGGGCGCCTCCTCCTTCTTCCTTCATCCCTCTTACTTTGAATGAAATCGCCGATTTCATCGATTGGGGCCCGTTCTTCTCTGCGTGGGAGCTGCACGGCCGGTTTCCGGAGATTCTCGAGGACCCGGTCGTCGGCTCCGAGGCGAAAAAACTCTTTGCCGACGCCCAGGCGCTGCTCGCCCGCATCATCGCCGAAAAGCGTTTCACTGCCCGGGCCGTCATCGGCTTCTGGCCCGCCAATTCCGTCGGTGACGACATTGAACTCTACGATCCCAACGGGATCGCCCTAAGCCCGTCGAACGGGCGCCGGCCTGACTCACTCAAGGTCCTCACCACCTTCCCCTTCCTGCGCCAGCAACTCGAAAAGCCCGCCGACCAGTTCAATCACTGTCTCGCCGATTTCATTGCCCCGAAGGACAGTGGCCGGATCGACTACCTCGGCGGCTTTGCGGTCACCGCCGGTCATGGGGTTGAGGAATTCGCCGCCGGATTCCGAAAGACACACGACGACTATCACGCCATCATGGCACAGGCCCTGGGAGACCGCCTCGCCGAGGCCCTCGCCGAACTGATGCACAAGAAGGCCCGCGATTTCTGCGGCTACGGCCGCACCGAGAATCTGGCGATGAAGGACATCATCCGCGAAAAATACCGCGGCATCCGCCCTGCGCCGGGTTATCCTGCCTGCCCCGACCATACGGCCAAGCCGCCATTGTTCGACCTGCTCCAGGCCCAGTCCGCCGCCGGCATCACCCTGACCGAGTCCTGCGCCATGTCACCGGCCTCAAGCGTCAGCGGCTTTTACTGCAATCACCCGGATGCAAAGTACTTTGCCGTCGGCAAGCTCGGCGAGGATCAGGTCACCGACTACGCCACCCGCCGGGGCATTCCAGTGGCCGAAGCCGAGAAGTGGCTTGCGCCGTATTTGGATTACTGAGGCCAGCAGGCCCGCTCCTACATCAAGGCAACCGTCCGTAATCCGTGTTCAAGTGAGCCAACGTTTCTGAGAGCGGCTTGAACTATATCCTCTGCGCCAGCGCTTCGAGCTGGTTCGTCGCGATGCCCCAGCCTTCGTGGAAGCCCATCTTCTCGTGCGCTTCGCGGTCGGCCACCGTCCAGTGGCGGACACGGGCGGTGTAAATGGTCCGGCCATTGCCGGCGTCCTCGAAGGTGAGAATGCCCGTCATGAAGGGTTTCTCCGACGGCACCCAGGCGCTGGTGAACGCATCGGTGAAGACCAAGCGCTCATTCGGCACGACTTCGAGATAGATGCCGGGGTTCGGAAACTCCTGCCCATCCGGTGCCTGCATGGTGATGCAGCTGGCACCGCCGGGACACACGTCCATCACGGCGCGCACGGTTTTAAATGGCGGCGGGGTGAACCACTGCGTGATCAGCTCTGGCGTGGTCCAGCAGCGGTAGAGCTTCTCCCGCGGGGCGTTGAGGATGCGGTTGAGGCAAGTTCACGGTCGGCTGGAAATGCAGGTGAGGTGGACATGGGAGGTGGGGTAATGGGAGTGAGTTAATGGGTGGGTTCAGGAGATACAACGAACGAGCACAGGTTCATCAGACAATTTCTGTCCTGATATTGTGCGCGATCCGTTGAATTCCTGATGTATTTTTTGACCGCAAAAAGGCACAAAATCAAAACGCGGATGCCGCCAACAAGGCGCCTATAGGCGCGCGGGAGGTTTCCACCTCAGGACGGAAATTTGTGCCTTTTTGCGGCTAAAATCGGTTTGAACTTAAGGGGAAGATTTTCTGCGTGAGCCATGGCCGGCGATACGCCGCCCAGAATTTACGCATCGTCAGCTTCCCCTCCACCGGCTTTGCTGCACGCATGCTCGAACTTCGCCCCACCTGCGAGCACTGCAACAAGGCCCTGCCGCCCGAGTCCACCGAGGCCCGCATCTGCTCGTACGAATGCACCTTCTGCGCGGCCTGCGTTGACCGTGTGCTCTTCAACGTCTGCCCGAACTGCGGCGGCGGCTTCACGCCCCGCCCCATCCGCCCGGTCCGCAATTGGAAGGGCAACAACCATCTCGGCGCCGACCCGGCCGGCACGACGGTGAAGCACCGGCCGGTGAACCTGGTGGACCACGCGATTTTCGTCACCCAATTGCAGGGACTCCCGCCCGAAGCCCGCTGACCGGCACGGCGCGGCCTGATCGCCGCCCGTTTGGCATGGGAGTAGCTAGTGTGAGCTTTCCCCATGCGAATACTCGCGGTCTCCGACCTGCATTTCGGCCTCAAGCAATTCGACTGGGTCGCCACGCAGGCCGAAGCCTATGACGCGATTGTGATCGCCGGAGACCTGCTCGACATCGCCGGCCACCTCGACCTCGACGCGCAGATCACCGTGGTCGAGAAATACCTGCGGGCCATCTCCGCCAAGACCCGGTTGCTCGTGTGCTCCGGCAATCACGACGGCGATGTGAGGAACGCCGCGCAGGAATACACCGCCGGCTGGCTGCAACGCGTGCGCGCGACCGGTTTGGTGGTCGATGGGGGCAACGTCGACCTCGGACCCCTGCGGGTGTCGGTGTGCCCCTGGTGGGACGGTCCGGCCTCGCAGGCGGAGATGCAGGCCTTTCTGCGCAACTCGCGTGGCACCGCGGACCAAACCTGGCTCTGGGTGCATCATGCGCCACCGGACGGGGTGGGCGTCAGCTGGACCGGGAAGGAGTTCGCCGGCGACACGTCGCTCGTGGCCATGATCCATGAATTGCAGCCCCAATTCGTGTTCTCGGGCCACATCCACAATTCACCATTCCGCCACGGCGGCGGCTGGTCGGCCCGCGTCGGACCGGCCTGGGTGTTCAATGCCGGCCGCCAACTCGGCGCCCCGCCCGCGCGCATCGAGGTCGACCTCGGTCTCCGGACCGCCCGCTGGGTGTCGCAGGCGGGCATCGAGGAGGTATCGTTCGATGCCGCGCCAGACGCCAAGCCCTCCGTCATGATGTAGCCTTGCA
>JBIJDP010000499.1:0-3004 GCA_044344065.1 Opitutaceae bacterium | reverse complement strand
TACTCTTTCCGCTACGCCTTCGTGGAATTATTGACCGCCTCACTGTTCCTTGCCTGCTGGCTGCTTTTCCCTCCGGCCAAGGCCCTGTGCGGCATGCTGTTCCTCAGCCTGCTCATCGCGGCGACCTTCATCGATCTCGACCATTTCATCATCCCCGATGTGTTCACCATCGGAACCGGCGTGCTCGGCGTGATCCTCTCGCTGCTAGTGCCGGTCCTGCATGGCCAGGACAGCGGCGTATTCTTCCTCGACAGCCTGCGCTCCGCCACCGCCTCGGTGCAGGGGCTGTTCATCGGCTCCGGCCTCGTCCTGTGGATCGCACTCATCGCCGAGGTGATCTTGAAAAAGGAGGCGATGGGTTTCGGCGACGTGAAATTCGTGGGCGCCATCGGTGCGTTCTGCGGCTGGCAAGGCGCGGTCTTCGCCATGTTTGGCGGGGCGCTTGTGGGCACGGTCTGGTTCCTCGTCGCGATCATCTGGCAGAAACTTTCCGGCCGCGCCTCACCCGTTGCGCCCAAGTCCGAAACCCCCGAGGGCCAGCCCGCCCCGCTCGGCTTCGGCATGCACGTGCCCTTCGGCCCCATGCTCGCCATCGCCGGCGCGCTGTACTTCCTGTTTTTCCACGGGTGGATGGCCGCGTATTTCGCCCAGATCGGCGAATTGCTGTGAACGTAGGGCGGGGATTCCGATCCCCGCCGATCTTTCTCTTTCTCGTAATCTTTCTCTTTCTCGTGCCTTGGAAATGATCGCACGATTGCGACCGAGGGCGGTCGCGCTCCCAGGCGGGGATCGGAATCCCCGCCCTACATCAAATCCGCACCACTTCCGCCCCGGCGCCGGTCTGCGTGCGCAACACGTCGGGCGCCGCGCCAAATTTACGCCGATAGGCTTCCGCCACGCGGGCCGCATCCGCGGACGTGAACTGTGGCGTGGTCAACGCCATCACCGCACCGCCGAACCCGCCACCGGTCAGCCGCGCGCCATGGACCTGCGGGGTGCAGGTGAGCGTATCGACGAGAAAATCCAATTCGGGCGTGCTGTTCTCGAATAACATCTGCGAACTGCGGTGCGAGGCCGTCAACAGGCGTCCGGCCTCGGCCAGATCGCCCCTTTCGAGCACCTTCACCATCGCGTCCACCCGCGCGATTTCCTCCACGATGTGCCGCGCCCGCCGGCCGATCTCCGGACGGGGCCAGGCTTGCGTCTGCGCCACCAAGGCCGGTGTCGCATCCACCAGTTGCTTTACCCCGAGCGTTTGCGCCGCCGCCATGCACTCGCGGTGCCGGGCGGCATAAAGTCCATCCACCAGCGCATGCTTCGTGTGCGTATTGAAAATCCAAAACTGCGCCCCGGCCGGCAGCGGCACGGTGGCAAAGCTGGGACCCCGGCAGTCAATGAACACAAGATGGTCCTTTTCACCGAAGCCGGAGACGCCCTGGTCGAGGATGCCGCAGGGCACGCCGACAAAATGGTTCTCCGCATGCCGGCCGGCCTTCACCACGGTTTCCCGCGGCGGATGCTCGCCCGTGAGTTCCAAAAACGCCAGGGCCGAGGCCATCTCGATGGCGGCACTGCTGCTCAGGCCGGCGCCCGTCGGCAAATCGGACGCCGCATAAAAATCAAATCCCGCCGGCACCTTCAGGCCGAATTCCGGCAGCGCCTGCAGCACGCCCAGCGGATAATTCACCCAGCTCGCCGCCCCCCTGAGCTTCGCCCGGTCCTGCGTGGTCAGCACGACCACGCCCTTCCGATGCTCGCTGGCAAAATGGCGCGCCCCGTCCTCCCGCGGCGCCAGCGCCACCCAGACCCCGCGGTCGATCGCCGCACCCAGCACGGTGCCTCCGTTGTAGTCGGTGTGGTTGCCGATGAATTCGATCCGGCCCGGTGCGCGCGCCATCACCGTGGGACTGCGGCCATGGGTGGTGTTGAAACAGGAGAGCAGGCGTTCGCGCATGGAAGGAAGGGGGCGGTTGGAAATGGACTCGAGCGGGGTTTCGCCATGCCGGCCTTTGACCACAACTTCGAGCAGATACTGCATGGCGGCCTCGCGGGTCACGCCGCGCTCCGTCGCAAACTGCGTGGCCCGTTTCTGCAATTGCGCCGCCATCACCGCGGCCGGCCCGGGCGCCGCGCCCAGGCGGGTGCATAGCTGGGTGAGTTGCTCAAGTTCAGTCATGAGGGATCAAGCCGCTGCACGGTCGGCGCCGCATCCGGCGTGAGACTGAGTGCTGCCTGGTCGGGAGGAAGGTTAAGGAGTGTCAGCAACGCCAGACCCACGCCGCCATTCTCCGTCGCGACCGCCGAACGCAATTCACCCACCTGGCGGCCGCCTGCGTACAACGCCGCCGGCAACGATGGCACGGGGCCGGACCATGCCACCCGCTGCAAACGCCGGCGCACCTGGCCCATGGACTTGAGCCGCGCCATCACTTCCTGGCCGAGGTAACAGCCCTTGGCGTAGGAAATCGCCACGGCATCGAGCCTGCCCTCGTTGGGCAGTTCGCCCGGACCGATGTCCGCCGGGATCGCCGGAATCCCCGCGCGCACCCGGCGCAGTTGGACCTCCGCCTCCGTCACTTCGGGCAAACCGGCCAGACAGGCCAGCACTTCAGGCCGGGCCGCCGCGGGGAACACCCATTCATGATGCTCCGCCTGATCTCGACGCCCGGAAAACACCAGGGCCCGCGGCACGATCGCCCTCAGGACGTTGCGATCAACCGAACCATGGATTGTCACTGCGCCCCATGTGGCGGTCTCATCATCCACGTTCACCTCGTCTGCAATCAGGCAGGACTCGAGCCGCTCACGAATGCTGGCCGCCGGACAAAAGTAACTTCCCACCCAAAACGCCTCCTCTGTGGCGTCCGGCAGTACAAAACTATCGGCCACCACCTTGCCCTTCTGATTCAGCCATAGCCCGTAAACCCCGTCCCGTGACACTGGTTTGCGCAAGTCGTTGGTGAATTGGCCCTGAAGATATATTAATGCATCGCTACCCGACACC
>JBIJDP010000498.1:0-3011 GCA_044344065.1 Opitutaceae bacterium | reverse complement strand
CCACGGGAATCTTCACTCCGGGTATCGCGCCACCCGAGCTGCAATCAATGAGATCGACCCCCGCCGCCTTGAGCCGGCGCGCCAGTTCGACCGCCTGCTCGATGTCCCATCCGCCTGCCACCCAGTCAGTGCAGGACAGGCGCGCGGTCAGGGGCAGATTACCCGGCCACACCGCTCGTACTGCCTGCGCCGTCTCGAGCGCGAACCGGATGCGGTTTTCAAAACTGCCGCCATACTGGTCGGTGCGGCGATTGACGAGTGGCGAGAGAAACTGGTGTGCCAGATACCCGTGCGCGAAATGCAGTTCCAGCCATTGGTATTCGGCCGCCAGAGCCCGCTTCGCTGCCACGGCGAAATCCGCCTGCAATCGTTTGATGCCTGCGATGTCCAGCGCCTGCGGCATCTTGTCCAGTCCGCTTCCGAACGCCTCCGCGATCGGCGCCACGGTCGGCCACCCACCGCCGCTCTCCGGCAACTGCCCCTCACCGTCCCATGGCCGCCGCGCACTGGCCTTGCGGCCGGCATGCGCGATCTGCAGTCCGGCCACGGCGCCGTGCTGCTTGAGGAAACGATTGATGCAGGTCAGCGGCTCCACGTGCCGGTCAGACCAGATGCCCAGGTCTCCCGGTGAAATCCGGCCCTCGGGCGACACCGCCGTCGCTTCCACGATCACCAGCCCCGCCCCGCCCACCGCCCGCGAGCCGAGGTGCACCAGGTGCCAGTCGTTCGCCAGCCCGTCCTCCGCCGAATACTGGCACATCGGCGAGACGCCGATGCGGTTGCGAAGCGTGACCGATTTGACCGTAAACGGCGCGAAGAGATGCGACATGGCCGCCATCCAAGCCGGATTCGGCTCTTTCGCAACCGCGTCCGCAGCAACTCGTCCTCAACTAATGCCTCCGTGGGTAGGGCCCGGCCTCCGGACGGGCCTTTATTGGCAGGCGCATCCCGAACCGCCCGTCCGGCCTGCCCTCCGTAGGCCGGGCGAAGGAGGGAGGCCGGGCGCTATTTCTAATTCTGACCCAACTTGCCCCACCGCGCCGCCAATACCCCGCTCACCAGCAATTGCATCGAATGATAAACCATGATCGGCAGCAGCACGATGCCGAGCACGGGCTGGCCCGCGAAAATCAAATTCGCCATGGGCACGCCTGAGGCGAGGGTCTTCTTTGAACCGCAGAACATCGCGGTGATCCGATCCGGCCAGTCAAAGCCCAGCAGGCGCGAGACCCAGGCCGTCAACAGCATGGCCGCCGTGAACAGCAGCGCGCATACGCCCAGCGTGAGCAGCAGCAGCGACCAGCCCCGGCCCTGCCAGAGACCGTTTTGCACCGAGTTGCAGAACGACGTGTAGATGATGAGCAAGATCACCAGCCGGTCTGCGATGTGCAGGCGCGACTTTTGCCGCCCCGCCCACGCCGCCAACCAGGGCCGGCAGGCCTGCCCCACGGCCATCGGCAGCAACAGCCAGCGCACCAGATCCATCACAACCGGCCCGAGCGGTCCGCCCTGCCCGCCGCTCCGCAGGTAAAATCCGATCCAGAGCGGCGTCAGCACCACGCCGATGAGACTTGAAAGCGTGGCGTTGAACACCGCCCCGGCCACGTTGCCGCCCGCCGCCGCCGTCAGCGCCACGGACGAAGAGATCGTCGAAGGCAGCACGCAGAGAAAAACGAAACCCAGCCGCATTTCAGCCGACAACCAGCCGCGCGTCATGAAATCGAGCGCCAGACCCAGCAGTGGAAACACCAGAAACGTCATGCCCTGCACAACGAGATGCAGCCGCCAGTGCAGCGCTCCCGCCCGCAGCGCCGTGAACGAAAGACTCAGTCCGTAGAGGAAAAAGATGAGCGCCACGCCGGCCTTCGTCAGCCACTCGCCATGCAGGACACCGCCATTTGCCCCGCCCGCCGGCCAGATCCAGGCCAGCGCCACGGCCAGGAGCATCGCCGGCGTGAACCAGTCCGGGATCCGTTTCATGGTCGCAGGTAATCAGGTGCCGGGATTGCGGCCCCGGAAGCGGTTCAGGATGAGCTCCAGTTCGGTGCGCCCCTCGATCTTCAACGCCCAGAGCAGGGCGCCATAGACCGCCGCGGCGACCGGGATGAGAATCAGCACGACGGCGAGATCGTGGGCCTTGCCGGCCAGCGGCAGCCACACGGAAGCCCGCTGTCCGCCCCAAACGACAACCCCCAGCACGGTGCTCGCGATGACGATTTTCAGCAGATTGGGCCACAACGGACCGAACCCAAGGGCCGGCAGCCGGCGACTCAAACGGGTCTGCAGATACCACGCCTGTACCAGCACGGCCACTGTGCCCGCCACGGCCAAGCCGACCGTGGAGAACCACCGCATGAGCACGAGGCTGAGCCCGAGATTGACACCAAAGCTCCAGGCCGCCGCCCGTACCGGGGTTGCGGTATCCTTGACCGCATAGAATCCGCGCAGGGCCACCGTAACGAAGGAAAGGAAAGGCAGGCCCAACGCATAGACCGCCAGCACCGGTGACATGAGGCTGGTATCCGCCGCACTGAACGCGCCCCGCTGAAACAGGAGCCGCGTGATGGGTTCGCTGAGCACGGCCAGGCCCACCGCCGCCGGCACATTCAACACCAGCACGAGCCGAAGCCCCTTGTGATAGTCACCGGCCAGCTGACCCCAGTCGGAACGCGCGGCATGCCGGGCGATCAGGGGAAAGACGACGGTCGCAATCGCCGCCGTGAACACGCCGATCGGCAGTTCCATCACCCGCGTGGCCAGGTTGATGATCGCCGCCGCGCTGTCGTTGAGGGAAAGCCCGAGGAAGCGGGACACCGCCATGTTGACGAGGTAGATGGCCGAGCCGATCACCATCGGACCCATCAATCGCACGATGGCGCTGACCCGCGCGTTGTACTGCAGGTCAAACGCCGGCCTCCAACCCTCGCGCCACAGCACCCCGGCCGGCACGGCCATTTGCAGGAAACCGCCCGCCAGCACGCCGGCGCAGAGCAGGTGCATGCGCTCCGGCA
>JBIJDP010000497.1:0-3016 GCA_044344065.1 Opitutaceae bacterium | reverse complement strand
CGCGAGATCCACCGGCTCATCTTCACCGACGACAAACGCTTCCTCCTGATCGTCGGCCCCTGCTCCATCCACGATCTCGACGCCGGCCGCGATTATGCCCGACGTCTCGCCGACCTGGCCAGGGAGGTTTCCAACCGCGTCATGATCGTCATGCGCGTCTACTTCGAGAAACCCCGCACCACTGTCGGCTGGAAGGGCCTCGTCATGGACCCCCACCTTGACGGCTCGCACGACATCGCCGCGGGCCTCCGTCTCGGTCGAACCTTTCTCCGCGACGTCCTCGACCTCGGCCTGCCCACCGCCACCGAGTTCCTCGATCCCATCACGCCGCAATACGTCGCCGACCTCGTCTGCTGGGGTGCCATCGGCGCCCGCACTGCCGAATCCCAGACTCACCGGCAAATGGCCTCGGGCCTTTCCATGCCCCTCGGTTTCAAGAACGGCACCGACGGTTCCATCACCACCGCCATCAACGCCATCAAGGCCGCCGGCCAGCCCCACACCTTCCTCGGCATCAACCTAGACGGCTCCGCCTCCGCGATTGTCACCCGTGGCAATCCGGATTGCCACGTCGTCCTCCGCGGCGGCGCCACCGGCCCGAATTACTCTCCGGCCCACATCGCCCAGACCGAGGTCCTGCTCGCCAAGGCGGGTTTGCCCAAGTCCATCCTCGTGGACTGCTCGCACGACAATTCCGCCAAGCAGCCCGAACGCCAGCCCGAGGTCATGCGCGAACTGCTCGGCCAGCTGACCTCCGGCAACACCTCCCTCATGGGTGCCATGATCGAAAGCAACCTCGGCGCCGGCAGCCAGCCCTTTCCCCAGCCCAAGGAAAAACTGCGCTATGGCGTCTCCATCACGGACGCCTGCATCGACTGGGCGACCACCGAGAAACTCGTCCGCGAGCTCCACGCTGCCCTCGCGCCCCGTTTCGCCTGAGCGGACATCGCGTTATAAATGATTTTACCTGCACCGGTCGCCCCAGCTTAATCCTGCCCTTTCCCGCATTTCGTCCGTGCCCTCCCGGGCTTCCTCAAGCACAACCACCCCCCTCATCATGAAAACACCCATCCGCGTCGCCGTCACCGGTGCAGCCGGTCAGATCGGCTACTCCCTGCTCTTCCGCATCGCCTCGGGCGCCATGTTCGGCCCCGACCAGCCGGTCATCCTCCAGCTGATCGAGGCTCCCTTCGAGAAGGCGCTCAAGGCCCTTGAGGGCGTCGCCATGGAACTCGATGACTGCGCCTTTCCGCTTCTCAAGGGCGTCGTCCAGACCTCCGATCCCACCGTCGGCTTCAGTGGCGCCAACTGGTGCCTCCTCGTGGGCGCCAAACCCCGCGGCCCCGGCATGGAACGCGCCGATCTCCTCAAGGACAACGGCAAGATCTTCATCGAGCAGGGCAAGGTCATCGACGCCGTCGCCGCCGCCGATGCCCGCATCGCGGTGGTGGGCAATCCCGCCAACACGAACTGCATGATCGCCGCCTCGCAGGCCAGGCGCCTCCCGCCCGAGCGCTTCACCGCCATGGTCCGTCTCGACCAGAACCGCGCGCAGACCCAGCTCGCCAAGAAGGCCGGCGTGGATCTCACCGACGTGAAGGACATCTTCATCTACGGTAATCACAGCCCGACCATGTTCCCGGCCTTCGGCCACGCCAGCATCCAGGGCAAGCTCGCCACGCGCGTGATCACCGACCTCGCCTGGCTCCAGGGCCCCTTCCTCGAGACTGTCGGCAAGCGCGGCGCCGCCATCATCGCCGCCCGCGGCGCCTCCTCGGCCGCCTCCGCCGCCAACGCCCTCGTGGACCATGTGCGCAGCCTGGTCACGCCGGGCGCGATCCACTCGGTCGCCGTCAAGAGCAACGGGCACTACGGTTTCGACGCCAATGTCTGGGCCGGCATGCCCGTCCGCACGACGACCGCCGGCAGCTACGAGGTCATCACCACCTACGCGATGGACGACTTCGCCAAGTCCAAGCTCGCCGCAACCAACAAGGAACTCGTCGAGGAACGCGCTTTCGTGGCCGACATGATCAAGTAAATCGATCACCTGCCTTCTTGTTTCCACGGCGTCCCTCTCGCGGGGGACGCCTTTTTTGTTCCTGATGAATCAATTGTGATTCACGAGAAGGCGCGGAGGACGCGAAGAAGCAGGTTAATGTGTAGGCCAGCGCGCTCGCGCGCGCCCGATCCGCGTCCGCAAGCGGGCTGACCTACGGGGTCCCAGGATCCGAACTCCTCGTCCTCCGCCTCTCCGCGTGTGCCCTTTCAACCCACCCGCACGAATTGCCACCCCGCGCGCAACGCGATTTCGCGACCGTGCCAGACAAACACGCCGTCCGTTTCCGGCGGCAGGTCCACCACGGCTTCAACCCGTTTACCCACGAACTTCGCCTGCAGTTTCACGGTGCCACGGGGGTGGGGCAGTTCGGTTTCGATTCGCTTGAGCGGACCCGGCTGCGGCGCGATGCGCACGCGCCTGAAGCCCGGGGCAATCGGTCGCACGCCGGCAATCGTGGCGTGCAAATGAAAGAGCGGGTGCGAGCCCCAGGCATGGCAGTCCGAACGCGCCGGCTCCGGGCTCTCGACGGGAGTCTTGAAACCCTGTTTCACGAGGTCGCGCCACATGGAGAACCGCGGCAGCACGAGGTCGGCCCGACCCAGGGCTCCAAGGGCCTCGAACAGGTAGTGCTGGAAGTAAATCGTCGCCGCGGCCAGTCCATTGGCCTCCGCGTCCGCCCATCGTGCCGGGTCCGGCGTGCGCAAGCCGGCGAGCACGGCCAGGGCCTGCGCGTGCTGGCTGAACGAGTCATGCGAATCGTCGTCGGCCCACAGGCCGCGCGACTTGTCCCAGAAGAGCGGCGGCATTTCCGCCTTGAGCGCGGCGACCCGTTCCCGCCAGCGCTTGGCCATCAGGGGTTCACCGACCCACGCCTCGAGTTCCGCGGCACGCTGCAGCGTCAGCAGGTATTGCAGGGTCACGAGGGCCGAGCACCGCCCCGTCCGCGTGCCCGGG
>JBIJDP010000496.1:0-3019 GCA_044344065.1 Opitutaceae bacterium | reverse complement strand
ACGCGTCGCGAGGAATGGCTGCCGCTCGATGGCGCGCAACAGATCCGCTCGGTCACCATCGAGGTCCGCCACCCCGCCCAGCAGACCGGTTCCGGCTGGCTCATGTGGCTCGGCCTGCAGCATACCGGCCGTCTCGTCGATCACCTCGCGCAATGGACGGGCTACGACGAGCGCTGGGACAAATACCTCCAGCCGCCGGAATTCGAGCCGGCTTTCAAGCCGGCTTACGGCCTCATGGTCAACGACGCCGAACTCGAGGCCGTCCGCCGGCAGTTCGCGTCCGACCGCGACGTCACCCGCGAACTCCGCGCCGTCGCCGACATCGCCCTCCGCCTGAGGCCCGAGAGCCTGATCGGCGAGAACATGAATTTCTGGGACACCAACATGCTGCGTCGCGAGCGCGACATCGGGAAGATGATTTCCCTCCACGGCTCCAACGCCGCCCAGGCTGGCCTGCTGTGGAAGGACAAGGCGCTCTGCCGCCTCGCCGCCCGTTTCGCCCTGAGCATTGCCTGTTGCGAGCGGTGGGAGGACATCTTCTTCGCCCACACGCCGGGCTGCGCGTGGGACCAGCGCGGCTTCGTCCCGTCCATCGCCGCGTGGGACTGCGCGATGATCCTCGACCTTTGCGGCGAGTGGTTCACCCCGGTCGGCCGCGATCTCATCCTCAAGCGCCTGGCCTACGACGGCCACGGACCCATGTGCCAGGCCGTGTGGAAATGGGAGTACATGTTCTACACCAACCAGCTCGCCTGGATCGCCCCCGCCCGCCTTTACAGCCTGCTCGTGCTCGAGCAGACCATGCCGTCCCGCCAGGAACCGCACCCGCGCCCGCCGTCACGCGTCGCGCCGCACACCGACGACGCCTGGCACAACCTGCAGGAGAATCTCAGCCGCTGCCTCCTCGCCGACGGCGGCTACCTCGAGGGCCCGATGTATTTCAGCTGGGTCGCCCGCCAGGCCGCCCTAGGCACGCATCTCTACGCCCGCGCCCGCCGCCTGCAGGTCCGCGACATCGTTTCGCCCGCCCTGCTCAAGACCGGCCGTTTCGCCGAGATGCTCCTCTCGACCGACGACAACCGCGACATGATCCTCATCTGTGACGCGAGCTTCACCAGCGGCGAGGGCATCGCCTTCCTCGCCTGGCTCATGCCCGACTCGCATTGGGTCACGATCTACCGCAAGCAGCTCAAGCGCTGCGGCTCCGCCCCGCTGCTGCTCGCCCTGCGCTACGCGAGCGAGGTGCCGGAAAAGGGTCCGGAGCTCTCACCCTTCCTCGACATGCCGGACAACGGTCTCATGTGCTCCGTCCGCAAGCTGGACGACGAATACGTGAAGCTCTTCCTCATGGGCAACCTCGCGGGCGGCGGCCACCAGCACGAGGACAAGGGCAACTTCATCCTCGAGTGCGCCGGCGACAGCTTCACGTTCGACTTCGGCGTCGTGGACTACGCCAACCCGGTCACCGACCTACTCAAGACCGCCCAGCGCCACAACCTGCTCACGCCCTGGTGCGACACCGAACGTCCGAAACCGCAGAATCCCATGCCCGTGGACGTCAAACCGCAGGGCCGGGGCGACGCCACGCAATTCCACGCGTCCATGGACCTCGCCGCGGGTTGGAACGGCTGGTACAAGCAATGGCAGCGCACTTGGGATTCGCCCACCCCCGATGTGGTGACCATCACCGATGAATGGACGCTTAATCGCGGCGAAGGTGTCATCTTCCATTGGACCACCACCCTGCCCATGCGCATTGTCGGCAATGAGGTGATTGTCGAGGGCCGCCGCGCCTGCGCGCACATCCGCATCCCGACCGGCTCCGAGGTGCGGATCGAGCAACTACCCCTGCAGGACCCCCGCCGCACCGAGGCCGAGGCCACCCGCCGCGACATCGCCCAGTTCGGCCTCCACCCCGCCGAAACCCAGCCCCTCCTCACCTTCCGCCAGCGCGGCCAGTCCGGCACGATGCAGGTCGAGGTGCGGCTTGTACTCAAAGCCACCTGACCGAAATACGGATTTTCAACGCGGAGGAAGCGGAGTAACGCGGAGCAAGACAAACGAACCCATAATAATATATTCAATCCGGCTTGGTCATCATTGACTTGAATCCGGTTTTCTCCGCGGCCCTCCGCGCCCTCCGCGTTTAAAAAAACACCACCTCCTTCTCCCTTCCCCCTCCCATGCGCCTCATCCCCATCAACACGGCCGAAGCCATCTTCGAGCCGTTCTTCGACAAATCGCTCACCGAAATCTCCGACTGGACGATCGACGCCCCCGGCGCCACCGGCATCAGCCAGGTACCCAACTGGGCCTTTGTCTCCTTCCAATGGGTGCTGCCCGCCCCCGACGGCCTCGTCCACCGGCTCCGTCGCACCTATGCCCGGCCGGTCGCCTGCGACGACTACGACCGCCTACTCGTCTGCTTCACTCTCCCCGAGGAGGCCGTGATGACGATGCGCGCCGAGACCGACGCCGGCGTGCGCGAGCGCACGTCCGACCCCGCCGGCGCCACGCGCCGCGAAGAATGGGTTGAGCTCAACGGCGCCAAGCAGATCAACGCCCTCACCATCGAGGTGCGCAGCCCGCACCACCGCGCCGGCTCGGGCTGGCTGCTCTGGATCGGCCTGCAGCACACCGGCCGCCTCAAGCACCACCTCAAGCAATGGGCCGGCTATGACGACAAGTGGGACAAATATCTCCAGCCCGCGGACTTCGCGCCGAAGTTCGAGCCCGCCTACGGGATCTTCATCAACCGCGACGAACTGGCCGCCGTGCGCGCCGAGTTCGCCTCCACTCCGGTCACCCGCGAACTCCGCCTCGTCGCCGAACGCGCCCGGGTCCAGCAGCCCGAGGCCATGATCGGCGAGAACCTGAATTTCTGGAGCGCCAACGTTTTCCGCCGCGAGCGCGACATCGGCAAGATGCTTTCCATCCACGGCGCCAACGCCGCCCAGGCCGGCGTCCTCTGGCAGGACCGGGAGCTCTGCCGCCTCGCCGCCCGTTTCGCGATGAGCAT
>JBIJDP010000495.1:0-3022 GCA_044344065.1 Opitutaceae bacterium | reverse complement strand
CCCTCGCGGTTGAAGGTGTCGCGCAGGAAGGTCTTCCCGCCCGGCGGGATGTGCACGAATTTGTACCGGCCCGCCCAGAAGATGAAGGTCGCGACAAACATGAGCACCGCGGGCACGCCGAAGGCGATCTTGGGTCCGTACTGCTTCAGCAGGATCGGTGTGAGCAAGATCGAGAAGAACGAGCCGAAGTTGACCGAGAAGTAGAACCAGCCGAAGGCGCGCGAGAGGAGATGCTGGTTGCTGGAGCCGAACTGGTCGCCGACATTGGACGCTACGCAGGGCTTGATGCCGCCGGCCCCGAGGGCGATGAACCCAAGGCCGAGGATCAGACCCAGGCGTGTGTCATCGAGCGCGAGTGCCAGGCAGCCGGCGCAATAGACGAGGGAGAGCCAGAACACCGTGCGATATTTGCCGAGGAAGGCGTCGGCGATGATGGCCCCGATCGCGGGGAAGAAGTAATTCGAGGCGACAAAGAGGTGGTACCACTGGTTCGCCTGGTTCTCATTCATTGGCGCCAGCGCCCCGGTGCGGTCGCGCAGGTACTGCGTCATGTAGATGACGAGGATGGCCCGCATCCCGTAGAAGCAGAAGCGCTCGGCGGCCTCGTTGCCGATGATGTACGGGATGCCCGCGGGCATCTTGTCCGATTTGACCGGAGCGGTGAGTAATTTGGTGTCAGCCATGAAAGGGGAGCGAAAATCGTACTCGTTCTCTTACTCGTTCTCGTTCTCGCAGCGTCGGTCCGGCATAGCGTTGTCGCACTCGCCCAAACCGGGAGAACGAGAACGATTACGAGTACGAGAACGATGCACGGGATGTTTTAGGCCAGTTTGCAGTAGTCGAGGAGGCCCTGGCGGCCGCCTTCGCGGCCGAAGCCGGATTCCTTGTAGCCACCGAAAGGTGACGAAGGATCGAACTTGTTGAAGGTGTTCGCCCAGACGACGCCGGCCTTGAGCTCGGTGGACATCTTCAGGATGCGCGAGCCCTTGTCGGTCCACACGCCAGCGCTGAGGCCGTACTCGGTGTTGTTGGCCTTCTCAATGGCCTCGCCCACGGTGCGGAAGGTGATGATGGCGAGCACGGGGCCGAAAATTTCCTCGCGGGCGATGCGATGGCTCTGCGTGACGCCGGTGAAGAGCGTCGGCGGGAGGTAGAAACCCTTCGCCGGCAGGCGGCACGGGGGCTGCCACATCTTCGCCCCCTCTTTGACCCCCGCATCGAGGTAGCCGCGCACGGTCTCAAGCTGGTCGCGCGAGACGATGGCGCCGACGTCGGTGTTCTTGTCGAGCGGATCGCCGACCCGCAGCACGCGGAGCCGGTTGCGCAACTTGGCCACGACCGCGTCGGCCACGGGCTCATGCACGAGCAGGCGTGAACCCGCGCAGCAAACCTGGCCCTGATTGAAGAAGATACCGTTGACGATGCCCTCGACGGCCTGGTCGAGCGGGGCGTCGTCGAAGACGATGTTGGCGGCCTTGCCGCCGAGTTCCATCGTCATGCGCTTCCCGGTGCCGGCCACCGAGCGCATGATCACCTTGCCGACCTCGGTGGAACCGGTGAACGCGATCTTCGCCGCGAGCGGGTGCGCCATGATCAGGCCGCCCGTCGAGCCGGGGCCGGTGAGAATATTGACCACGCCCGGCGGCAGACCGGCATCCTGGATGATCTCGGCGAGCTTGAGGGCGGAAAGCGGCGTGTTGGTGGCCGGCTTGATGACGGCGCAATTGCCCATGGCCAGCGCCGGCGCGAGTTTCCAGGCCATCATCAGCAGCGGAAAATTCCACGGAATCACCTGCCCGACAATCCCAAGCGGGGCCACCCGGCGACCGGGGGCGACGTAGTCAAGTTTGTCGGCCCACCCGGCATGGTAGAAGAAATGCGCGGCCGCCATGGGCACATCGAAGTCGCGCGTCTCCTTGATCGGCTTGCCGTTGTCCATCGTCTCGGCCACGGCGAACTCGCGGGCGCGGTCCTGCAGGAGCCGGGCGATGCGGTAGAGATACTTGGCACGCTCCTTGCCGGGCATCTTGCCCCAGGCGCCCTCCTGGGCCTTCTGCGCGGCGCGATACGCGGCATCCACGTCAGGCGCGCTGCCGAGCGCCATCTCGGCGATTTTCGTCTCGTTGGCGGGATTGATGGAGTCGAAATACTTGCCGGAAGCCGGGGCAACGAATTTGCCACCGATGAAGAGCTCGTAGCGGGCCTTGATCTTCGGATCAGCCGTCTCGGGGGCGGGATCGTATTCCCACAGGTCGCCGAAGATGAGCTCAGGGGCGGGCCGGCCCAGGGCGCGGTTGGTGGGACGAACAGGTTTCTTTTCAGTCAGAGTGGGCATGTTTTTATTTAACCACAGATGAACTCAGATGGGCACAGATACGAAGCGGCCTGAATCTGGGTGAATCTGTGTTCATCTGTGGTTGCACAGGGTTCAGTAACTCTCGGCGGCTTCGCTGAAGTAGTACGGGGCCTGGTAGGCGCCGGTCTTTTCCTTTTCCAACTGGCGGAGCAGGTCGTTGAGCAACGAGGAGGCGCCGAAGCGGTAGCGGGTGTTGTTGAGCCAGCCGTCGCCGAGCGTCTCCTTCACGGCGACGAGGAAATGCAGCGCCTGCTTCGCGGTGCGGATGCCGCCGGCGGGCTTCATCGCGATGGGTGTGCCGGTGGCGAGATAGAAGTCGCGGATGGCCTCGAGCATGACCTGGTTGTTGCCGAGGGTCGCGTTGATCGAGGTCTTGCCGGTGCTGGTCTTGATGAAGTCGCCGGGCCGCAGCACGCGCATGGCCAGGAAGGAGGCGGCGCGGATGTTGTCGTACGTCTCCAGTTCGCTGACCTCGAGGATGACCTTGAGCGTGGCCTCGCCGCTGGCGTCGCGCACCGCGACGATCTCGTCCTGCATGCGCTGGTACTCGCCGGCGAGGAAGGCCCCGCGGTTGATGACCATGTCGATCTCGTCCGCGCCATCCGCCACCGCGGACTTCACCTCGGCCAATCGCGTGCGCAGCGGCGCCTGGCCTGACGGGAAGGC
>JBIJDP010000020.1:0-10852 GCA_044344065.1 Opitutaceae bacterium | reverse complement strand
TTCGACCACAGCGGCTTGCCCGTCTCGGCGGTCTTGGCCTTGGGGCATTGTGCACCGCCGGCATTTGGGGCGCCCGGGCCGCTTGTTTCTGTTGAACGGCCTTCACCGCGATCACCCTTCCCTGGGCATTGCCGCTGCCCGGCAGGTTCAAGTCGGCCGGCGGGGCTGGCACCTGTGCCACCTCCACCAATTGCAGCTCCGCCTCGAGCCAGATTTCGTTGTCCCGACCTTCGGGACAACCGCGGGTGAGCCAGATTTCCCTGGCGTGCTGGGACACGGCTTCGTGTGAAGGCGCGTTTGTGTTCAAGGCTTGGGTCGTGTTTTTCATGGGAAGGTGACGGCGATTGCGGAGCTGATCGCCTGTGCACCGACCTACGGGACGCCCCGCGGTTCCGGCTTCGTCCGGATAAGCCTTGGATCTATTTTGCAATGGGCCGTCACGGTGCCGGCTTGGCTGAAGGAGGTGAATGCCCCATTGGGATCCGGTCGCAGCGGTGCTATCCTGCCACCATGAATCCACTGCTGCTTATCGTTATCCTCATCCTGTTGTTCGGCGGCGGCGGCTTTTACATCGGCGGCCCGGCCTACGGCGGCGGCGGACTCGGCCTGATCCTTTTGATCTGCCTCGTCGTTTATCTCTTCGGCGGTTTTCGCTCCAAGCTGTGACGCGGTTGCGCGCTTGTCCTGCCTTCGAAAATGAAAAGTGCGGACCGAGGGTCTGAGCCGCCTCGCTTCAGAGCTTGGGCGGCTCGTTCGGCACATCCGTGGCAACGACGTCAATCGCCCCGTCCCGGCTCATGCCCCTTGATCGGGCTGGAGCCAACCCGGGCTTCGATCCGCCCTGCCGACGCAGGAAGTGGACAAGGTAGGCGCACATTCCGGTGAAAACGACAATGACCGCGGCAAACAGGGTCGCCAGCATCGCGGCGATCCCAATCAGACCGGCCACCAGAACACGCAGTATTTTCACATCGGTAGAGACTCGCAGAATTATTTAAAGTTGCACGGCTGAATTACTCGCGGATCGAAACCGCTCTGTGGCTACGAGCGTGAACAAGTGGAAGTTCGACCACTCGCGCACGCTCGTAGCCACAAATCCCGGGGTTACATCCCCTTGATCGCCTCCACCATCGCCCGGAAATTCTCCATCGGCGTGTCGAGCTGCACATGGTGCGTCGGGCCGATGATGAGACCGCCGCCTTTGCCCAGGGTGTCCAACCGTGTGCGCACCTCCGCGCGCATGTCGGCGGGCGAACCGAACGGCAGCGTATGCTGCTCGTCAATCGAACCCCAGAAGCAAAGCCGGTCGCCGTAAGTGCGCTTCAGCCAGGCCGGATCAATGCATGCCGGTTGGATGGGATTGAGGATGTCCACGCCGATCTCGATCAGGTCGGGAATGACCGGCTGGATCACGCCGTCGGAGTGATAGGCGATTTTTAAATTCGGGTTGATGGCCTTGAGCTCGGCAAAATACCGCGCCATCCGCGGCTTGAGGATGCGGCGCCACATCGCCGGCGACATGATCATCGCAGTCTGCCCGCCGATGTCGTCGCCGGTCCAGATCATGTCCACGCCGAGGCCGACGAGCTTCTTGGCCGCGGTGAGATGATAGTTGAAGGGAATGTCGAGGATCGCCTCCGCGAGTTCCGGGTTCTCGACGAGATCCGTCATCAACTGCTCGAGTCCGCGCAAGCCCCACGCCGTCTCGAACACGGTCGTCACCGTGGCGCCGGCGATGAAGTAATCGCGCCCATGGTCGCGCATCAATTGCTCGGCCGCGTGGTAGAGCTCGGGACGGTGCGGATCCGGTGCGCGGTAGCGCGTGATTGCGTCGTCGTCCGCCAGCGGATGGGTCCGCGGCTCGGTGTAATGTCCGCGGCCGAAGGGCGTCTCGTACGGGCAGATTTTCCAACCCACGCCCCACTCGTCGGTGTAGTCCTGGTCCGACTGGTAGTAGGAGTTGGCCCAGCCGACGCTCGTGATCAGCATGTCCTCGCCGAGGGCGCGTTCGAGCTGGTACGTGTTGCCCCCGCCGTGCGGATTGTGGGCGTGGGCATCGTCCAGCTTCAACTCGGCGCGCAGGCGCTGCGCAAACTCCGGGGTGAAACTGATCTGCATCGGACAGCGGTCGGGTTGCTCATGCGCGAAGGCCATGCGGACCCGATCCTTGGGGGTGATGAGCGATTTCATGGGCGGCGGCTGGTGGAGAAAATCGCGCCGCCACGCAACCATGTCGAGGCTGGGACAATTTATGCGCTGCTTTTTTCGGAATCAATTAACCGCAAAGAGGCGCAAATTTCTGTCCTGAATACATTACTCACAGGGCGCCTATAGGCGCCCTGTGAGCTTCATAGCCGGACAGATTTAGTGCTTTTTTGCGGCCAAATCCGTCTGGATCAAACGGCGCTGATCAATATTTCGCCGAACCAGCCGCCCCAATTGCCGCTTGGCTCCCCCGACAACGGCCGGCATCCATGGAGCGCCGTCCGCCGATGAAACATCCCGCTTTTCTCGATTCCCCTGATCCCGCGATCTACACCCTACGAACGACCGCCCCCGGACCCTCGGGCAAGCTGCCGCTCACCGCCCAACTCCTGCGCAACGCCACGAGCGGCCATATCTTCGGGCTGACGCAGAACGCCGGCATGGGCTGGGACCCAAAAAAGCTGCGCGGCAAGGAATTCCTCATCCTCAGCACGCAGGGCGGCATCCGCGCCCCCGACGGCACGCCGGTCGCGTTGGGCTATCACACCGGACACTGGGAAGTCGGCCTGCTGATGGAAGAAGCCGCCCGTGCGATTGCCGCGCACGGCGCCACTCCCTTCGCCGGCTACGTCAGCGATCCCTGCGACGGCCGCTCGAACGGCACGCCCGCGATGTTCGACAGCCTGCCGTACCGCAACGACGCCGCGATCCTCTTCCGCCGCCTCATCCGCTCGCTGCCCACCTGCCGCGGGGTCGTCGGCGTCGCCACCTGCGACAAGGGCCTGCCCGCCATGATGATGGCGCTGGCCGGCACGAAGCACCTGCCCGGCATCCTCGTGCCCGGCGGCACGACGCTCCGGACCGAGGAGGGCGAGGACACCGCCAAGGTCCAGACCCTCGCCGCACGCTTCGCCCAGGGTGAAATCACCCTCGACTACGCCGCCGAGATGGGTTGCCGCGCCTGCGGCTCGCCGGGCGGCGGCTGCCAGTTCATGGGCACGGCCGCGACCGCGCAGGTCGTGGGCGAGGCGCTGGGCCTGTCCCTGCCGCACTCCGCCCTCAGTCCGTCCGGCGCCACGATCTGGCGCGACATGGCCCGGCGCTCGGCCTTCGCGCTCATGGACCTGGAGGACAAGGGCACGACCCTCGCCTCCATTTTGACTCCCGACGCGTTGCACAACGCCATGGTCGTGCACGCCGCGGTCGGCGGCTCCACCCATCTCGTCCTGCACGTGCCCGCCATCGCCCACGCCGCCGGCCTGCCCCGCCCCACGGTCGGGGACTGGGCCCGCATCAACCGCCAGGTCCCGCGACTGGTGGATGTGCTGCCCAACGGCCCCACGCACTACGCCACCGTGCAGGTCTTCCTCGCCGGTGGCGTCCCCGAGGTGATGCTGCACCTGCGCGATCTGGGGCTGCTCAAGCTCGACGTCCTCACGGTCACCGGCCGCACGCTGGGTGAAAACCTCGCGTGGTGGGAAAAGTCCGAGCGCCGGACGCGCCTCCGCGCCAAGCTGCAGGAACTCGACCGCGTGGATCCAGACCTGGTCATCCTCCCGCCCGCCCGCGCCCGCGCTGCGGGCCTGACGAGCACGGTGTCATTCCTGAGCGGCAACCTCGCCCCCGAGGGTGCGCTCGTGAAGAGCACGGCGATTGATCCCACCCTGCTCGACGCCGACGGCGTCTTCACCCACGAGGGACCGGCTCGCGTCTTCGGCTCCGAGGCCACGGCCATAGCCACGATCAAGTCCCGCGGCGCCGACGCCCTGCGCCAGGGCGAGATCGTCGTGCTCGCCGGCATCGGCCCCGCCGCGGGCATGCCCGAGACCTACCAGATCACCTCGGCCATCAAATACCTCCGCAAGGCGAAGGGCGTCGTGCTGTTGACCGACGGCCGGTTCTCCGGCGTCTCGACCGGCCCGTGCATCGGCCACATCAGCCCGGAGGCCTGGGCCGGCGGACCGCTGGGCAAACTGCGCGACGGCGACCGGCTGCGCGTCCGCATCGACACGCGCAAGCTTGAGGGCTCCGTGGACTTCATCGCCCCTGCCGGCGCCAACCGCAGCGCCGCGGCCGAACTCGCCGCGCGCCCCACCAGCGACCAGCTCATCGCCGATCCCAACATCCCCGCCGACACCGAACTGTGGGCCGCCCTGCAGAGCGTGAGCGGCGGCAGTTGGGGCGGGTGCGTGTACGACACCGCGCGCATCAAGCAACTCCTCGCCCGACCCTCTTCGCCATGATCCTCCTCTACGCCGCCTCCGATCACCTGGTTGCCGTCACCGACGGCCGCACCCTGCGCCTCGACCTCACCCTCGACGCGCTCTTCACCGCGGAGGACCCCGCGGCGTTGCTCCGTCAGCGTCTGATCGGCGCCGCGCCTGCCGTCCTGCCCGCCCAGCCGCGCGCCCCGCTGCAATCGCAGGAGGTCTGGGCCGCCGGCGTGACGTATTTCCGCAGCATGACCGCCCGCAAGGAGGAGTCGAAGGACTCCGGCGGCGGCACCTTCTACGACCGTGTTTACCACGCCGACCGGCCCGAGCTCTTCTTCAAGTCCACGCCCCATCGCGTCGCCGCGCCCGGCGAGCCCGTGCGCATTCGCGGCGACTCCAAGTGGAATGTCCCCGAGCCCGAGCTTACCCTCGCGATCACTTCGCGCGGCCGCATCTTCGGCTGCACCATCGGCAACGACATGAGCTCGCGCGACATCGAGGGCGAAAACCCGCTCTACCTTCCGCAGGCGAAGGTCTACGACCGTTCCGCCGCGCTCGGCCCCGCGTTACTCGTCACGGACACACCGTTGCCCCCCGCCACCGAGATCGCCTTGGAAATCCGCCGCGCCGGTGCCGCCGTCTTCTCCGGGGTCACCACGCTGAGTCAGATCAAGCGCAGCTTTCCCTCGCTCGCGGAGTTTCTCTTCCGTGACAACTCCTTCCCCCATGGCTGCTACCTCATGACCGGCACCGGCATCGTCCCGCCCGACACCTTCACGCTGCGCCGCGGCGACGAGGTCCGCATCACCATCGCGCCCATCGGCACGCTCATCAATTCCATCGCCTGACCTCCCATGCTGCTCCAAGGCAAAAGTCTCCTCGCCGGCCGCACCGGCGCCACCGGCGGCACGATCTTCCGTGCCATCAATCCCGCGACGAGTGCAACCCTCGCCCCGGATTTCCACGAGGCCTCGCTCGCCGAAGTGGACGCCGCCCTGCTCGCCGCCGCCGCCGCGTTTGAGGATTACCGGGCGCGTCCGCCGGAATACCGCGCCAAACTCCTCGAGACCATCGCCGCCGAAATCGAGGCGCTGGGCGACACCCTGCTCCAGCGCGCCCAGGCCGAGACCGGCCTCCCGCCCGCGCGCCTGCAAGGCGAACGCGCCCGTACCTGCGGCCAGCTCCGGCTCTTTGCCCAGGTGGTGCGCGAGGGTTCGTGGGTTGACGCCCGCATCGATCCCGCCCTGCCCGACCGCCAGCCGCTGCCCCGGCCCGACCTGCGTCGCCTGCTGATACCGCTCGGCCCCGTGGTCGTGTTCGGCTCGTCCAATTTTCCCCTGGCCTTCTCCGTCGCCGGGGGCGACACCGCCTCCGCCCTCGCCGCCGGTTGCCCCGTGATCGTCAAGGCCCACCGCGCGCACCCCGGCACCGCCGAGCTCGTCGGCCATGCCGTCGTCCGCGCCATCGCGGCCTGCGGCCTGCCCGCCGGCCTGTTCTCACTCGTGCATGGCGGCGGTTCGACCGTCGGTATCGCGATGGTGAAGCACCCGGCCGTTGCCGCCGTTGGCTTCACAGGTTCGCATGCTGCGGGCCGGGCGTTGTGTGATGCCGCCGCGGCGCGGACGCATCCGATTCCCGTCTTCGCCGAGATGAGCAGCCTCAACCCGGTGTTTCTTTTGCCCGGGGCCTTGCGCGAGCGCGGCGCCGCCCTTGCCCAGGGTTTGCTCGGTTCGTTCACCCTCGGGGCGGGCCAATTCTGCACCAAGCCCGGACTCATCTTCGCGCTGCGCGGACCCGACACCGACGCCTTCCTGCAAGCCCTCGCCACCGCCGTGCAGGGTGCGGCCTGCGCCACGATGCTCACGCCGGGCATCCAGGCCGCGTTTGTCGAGAACCGCACCAAGGTCACCGCGCTGCCCGACGTGAAGATCCTCGCCGCCGCCGGGGTCGCCCCCGATGCGAGTAAGACCCAGGGCCAGCCGAGCGTCGCCGTCACCACCGCGGCCAATTTCCTGCAGTATCCTGCGCTCGCCACCGAGGCCTTTGGTCCGTTCACGCTGGTCATCACGGCGGCCACCACCGATGAGCTGACCGCATGCGTCCGCGCGCTGGAGGGCCAACTCACCGCCACGCTGCACGGCACCGCCGCCGATCTGGCCGCGGCCGGTCCGCTGGTCGCGCTACTGGAGCAGAAGACCGGGCGTCTCCTGGTAAACGGTTTCCCGACCGGCGTGGAAGTGAGCCCCGCCATGAATCACGGCGGGCCGTCACCCGCCACCAGCGATTCGCGCCACACGTCCGTCGGCACCGCCGCCTTGCTGCGTTTCGCGCGGCCGGTGTGTTACCAGAATTTCCCCGAAGCCCTCCTCCCCACCGCCTTGCGCAACGCCAACCCCCTGGGCCTCATGCGCCTCGTCGACGGCAAACTGACCCGCGAGCCGTTGGTTTGAAGAATTTCCAATCCAGTTAACCGCATAGAACGCAAGGAACGCAAAGAGCGGTAACCACTAATTTGCACTCATGGATGGGAATGTAGGGAATCCAAACTCAGGCCTTCGGGTTCATTCCTCTAAATTCCCAAACATTAGTGTGCATCAGTGGTTAAAAGGTTTGTCCTCCGCGTCTCTGCGCCTCCGCGTGAGCCTGTTTGGTCTCAACTCAATCTCACACCAACCACCAGCGTCCCCTTCGTCGCTGCGCTCACGATCGCAATCCGCCGTTGCACGCGGCCCGGGGGCATCGGCAGGTCATCAACCCGGATGGTCGTACCCGCGGGGGCTTCGATGACGGCGCGGCCGTGCTGGCCGGTGAGGGTGATCGTCTGACCCGAGACCGCGACGGCCAGGGCGGTCTGCCAGTAGAACTCGACGCCGGTGCCGCCACCGGGGGCGAGTTCGTACTCGTCGGTGATGGTGAGCTGGTCGGACACGGGCGAATTCCACGTGCGAACCCACTTGCGGTAATTTTTCCAACCGGGCGCGGCGTCGATTTGGGCAAAAAAGCGCACGTGGTCACCCAAGCCCACCGGACGCACATCGAAGTTCAGCGGCGACGGCGGCGCGGGACGCTCCGTCAGTCCGATTGGCACCAGCATGTTGTGCCGCTCACAGTTTTTGAGAATGCCGGCGAGTGGACTCGAGTAATCGCAGGTACCCGGATCCATGGCGTAGGTTTCGCCGCGGTATTCGAGAACGAAGCCGCCCTTGTCCTCGTGGGCGTGGCCGGACCCGGCCTTGTTGCCGTTGATGAGGATCTTGGTCCAGGCGCCCTGACTTTGACGGGTGGACGCCATGAGTCCCATGTCGGGCAAAAACACAAAGGGCTTGGGTGCTGGCCCGGCGGCGGGCAGGTCGGCCTCGAGTTTGCAGGCGAGCAGCGTGTCGGCCATGCCATGGGTGCGGGCGAGGGACTTGCGGAACATCGTGACCCAGTCGCTCTGCGGCAGCGCCAGCGCCATGATCGCGAGCGCTTCCTGTTCGAGGGATCCCCGGGCGTCGCAGATGGGAATGACGTCCTGTTCTCGATCGGTTGACAGGATCGCGGCGCCGAAGTCGCCGGTGAGGCGCATCGAATCGGGGATGATGTCGCGGAGCTGTTTGCCCCGGGCCCGGGCATAGTAATCGAGCGACAACCCGCCGTCGCGCGCGACGCAGCGGAAGTAGGTCGGCCCCTCGACGTAACCGCCGTCGGGGAGAATCGCGTAGCCGAGGCTTTCGTTGAGCTCGGCGTAGGCGATCTCGGTGTAGGTCTTCACCCGAGGCCAGGACTTCTCCAGCAGGGTGCAGGCCGACATCCGGCCCGGGGTGAACCACGCGAGCTGGTTGCAGTGGAAGATGTACTCGTGCTTCCAGGTGTTGAAGTGGATCGAGCCCAGCCCCTCCTCGGCGAGGCGGCGCTGGAGGTAGTCCCGGGCGACGTCGGTGAACATCTCGCCCGCGAGGTCGAGCACGAGCGCGATCTCGTGCATGCAGAGCGACTGGACGAAGCTGCGGTGCTCGAACACGCCGCCGGGGAAGTAGCAGATCATGCCGTCGTCCCAGCGTCCGCACATGCCGAGCGCCATGGCGAAGCGCGCGCCGAGGCGGAGGAGCACCTTGTCCTTGAGCAGCAGGCCGGCGACGACGGCGTTGACCGCGTGGCCGACGGGCGCCTTAGCCAGCAGGGAGTTGTCGTGGTCGCGCTCGCGGTTGTAGCGCGTGTCGTTCCAGAAGTTGACGAAGTCGCGCACCATGCGCTCCGGCTCGAGCTTCTTCGCCGCGTCGGCCGCCTTCGTGAAGGCCGACTCCTTGTGAACGGCGAGGAAGGCGTCGTGCTTGACGCGCAGCGCCTCGAGCTCGGCCTTGTTGACCAGCAGGCCGTGCACCGGCTCGAACTTGGGCTCGTAGGTCTCGGGCTGAAGGTAACCGGTCCACGCGGCGTCGTACTGGTTCCACATCCATTTCACGCGCTCGAGCAGCTGGCTGTGCTGCAGGCCGACCCAGTTGATCCAGCCGCTGGAGACGCCCTCCTGGGCGGCTTCGATTTCGAGGGACAGTGAATGCAGGATTTTCGCCCCGCCGAGTTCGAGCACGTGCTCCTTTTTCAACGCCGGGGCCGGCGGGGAGACAAAAGTGCGGACGCCCGCGTCGGTGACCGCGGTGATTTTGCAGACCGAATGGAGCGGCGCCATCAGGCTGACGACCACACGGTCGTAGCCGGAGCAGTCAGCCTCGAATTGCCGTATCATTTTAAGCGCCCGGCCGTCGGCCGGTTTGCGCGCCCATTCGAATTCGGCCCAGCACCAGTTCTGCCGGACCCGGAGGCCGTGCGCCTCGCCCGGCGCAACCTGCCAGTGCTTGAGTCCGCTGATGTTCGGATCCCAGAGCGGATCGAGGATGCCTTCGGCGGCGTTGATGACGATGGCTTTGAGGAGGGGCATGGGGATGCCGGATGAAGACCGGGCCTGGGAGGACAGGCAATTCCCGGGTCTTTCTATCTGTAGCGAGATGAAACCCGAAGTCATTAAACACAAGAGGCTGTTCGGTTTGAATCCAAACTGTCTCACGCGGAGACGCAGAGGCGCGGAGAGAAGGCATCGGATTTTTTAACCGCAAAGAACGCAAGGAACGCAAAGAGCGGTAACCACTAATTTGCACCAATGATCGGGAATGTAGGTAAACCAAACTCCGCCCCTGAGTTTATTCCTCCTAATTCCCAATCATTAGTGTGCATTAGTGGTTAAAAGGTCTGGTCTTTTGCGTTCCTTGCGTTCTTTGCGGTTAAATTCCTCTGCTGCGGGCACCGGAGGGTTGCATCGCCGGGGCCGGTGCGCTTTCACGGAGGTTCACCCCCCAACCCCAACCATCAGCAGAAGGCAGACACTGTGCAAACGGCCGGACGACTCCAGGGCATGGTCAGCATCATCACCGGCGGCGGCTCCGGATTTGGCGAAAGCATCGCCCACACCTTTGCCCGCGAAGGGTCCGCCGTGGTGGTGGCGGACCTGCATGAAGCGAACGGCCGCCGGGTCGCCGATGAAATCACGCAGGCCGGCGGCCAGGCCCAGTTCGTGCGCACGGATGTCAGCCGGGCGGCTGACATGCAGACGCTCACGGAGGCCGCGCTGACGCGCTTCGGGCGGATTGACGTCATCGTCAACAACGCCGGCATGAGCCACGTCAACCAGCCCATGCTCGAGGTCACCGAGGAGTTCTTCGACCGGCTCTTTGCCGTCAACGTCAAGAGCCTCTATCACGCCGCGCAGTGCTGCGTGCCGGTGTTCCGGCGGCAGGGCGGCGGCGCCATGATCAACATCGGCTCCACCGCCGCCGTGCGGCCGCGGCCGGGACTCTGCTGGTACAACGGCACCAAGGCCGCGGTGACCATGCTCACGAAGTCCATGGCGGTCGAACTCGCCCCCGACCGGATCCGTGTCAATGCGATCAACCCCGCGCTCGCGGAGACGCCCATGCTGCCGACCTTCATGGGCGGGACCGATTCGCCCGAGGTGCGCGCCAAGTTTCTGGCCTCCATCCCCCTCGGACGCCTGTGCCGTCCGTCCGATGTGGCCAACGCCGCGCTCTTCCTCGCCGACCCGGCGGCGGAGTTTGTCACCGGAGTGTGCCTCGAGGTGGACGGCGGCCGCTGCATCTGAGTCCGGGCCTCCAAGTGTAGGAGCGGCTTTACGCCGCGATTGATTGCACAACGCGGTTGAGCGGAATTCAAACGGTCTCACGCGGAGGCGCGGAGAGATGGCATTGGTTTTTTTAACCGCATAGACCGATAACCACTGATACACACTAATGATGGGGAATGTAGGGAAACCAAACACCGACCTTGGGTTTCATTCCTCCCAATTCCCAAACATTAGTGTGCATCAGTGGTTAAAAGGTTTGGTCTTTGCGTTCCTTGCGTTCTTTGCGGTTCAAAATCCGACTCCGGGTGCCTGGTTGGGA
>JBIJDP010000494.1:0-3028 GCA_044344065.1 Opitutaceae bacterium | reverse complement strand
CACGGCGGGCGTGTTTCACCATCGAGGGATAAACACAGACGGCGGCGACCTGCGGCACGTTGAGTCCCTCGTGCGGATGCAGCGCCTTGCGGCAGAGCGAGGCGACCTTGTCGGGTGTGTCCTTGCCCTCGAGCGTCGTGAGGTCGACCATCGAGACCGCCAGGTTGAGGCCGGCGATCTTGGAGGCCTTCTTGATGCTGCGCGTGGCGTACTTGGCGACCCGCTCCTCGATGCCGACGGCATCGACCGGGCCGATTTCATCGCACAAGCGCCGGAATGCGTTGGGAAACCCTGCTGACATTAGGTCGGGGAACATGCCGCAGCGATCGGCTGAAAACAACGGCAAACTGGCCAGCCGGCCTTGCGGGGCATTCCCCTGTAGGGGCGCACCTCGTGTACGCTCCTACAAGAAGCAGATTTCCACGCGCGATCCTCCTCTCCGCAGACCTCCGGCTTGCGATGGCCGAGCCCGTCCTCAGTGTCGGTCTCATGCGAATTGCCCTCCTGCTGTCCCTTCTCGCCCTGCTGACCGGCTGCAGCACGCTGCCCACTGCACCCGGGTGGTCCGAACCGGTTACGGTTGGACACTTGGGTGCGGCCGACCTGACCGAGTCGAGCGGCTTTGCCCCGTCGCACCGGACCGCCAGCCTCCTCTGGTCGCACAACGACAGCGGCGGCGAACCCGTGGTTTACGCCTTCAGCCAGGATGGTTCCGAGCGCGGACGCGTGCGCATTGCCGGTGCAATCAACTCGGATTGGGAGGACCTCGCCTCCTTCGTACTGGACGGCCAGGCTTATCTCCTGATCGCCGACACCGGCGACAACGGCGCGGTGCGCACCGACTGCCGCCTTTACGTCATAGCCGAGCCCGATACCGCCGCCCTTGCGCCCGGCCGCGAACTCACCGTGCCCATCGCCTGGGAGATTCAAGTGCGTTACGCCGACCACCCGCGCGACTGCGAATCCGTCGCGGTGGATGCCGCTGAAAAGGCCGTCTACCTGCTGTCGAAGCGCGAGCACCCCGTCGGTCTGTACCGGCTCCCACTGCTGCCCGTGAAATCCGGCACCACGCCCGCCGCCGCGTTTCTGTCCCAGGTGGAAAAGATACCGCAACCCAAGGGGCCGCGCCTGCTCGTCGAAGGCCCGACCGGCCGCATGGGCGGCATGCCGGTGGGCATGGATTTCGCTGCCGATGGTTCCGCGGCGGTCGTGCTGACCTACATGGACGTGCTCCTCTTCCCGCGTCAGCCGGGCGAAACCTGGACCGATGCCCTGACCCGCCCGCCGCAGCAATTGAAAACCGTGTCTTTGCCGCAAGCGGAGTCGGTCTGCTTCTCCGCCGACGCCCGCGAGATCTACGTCACCACCGAGGCCGAGCGCGCCCCGGTGGTGCGGTATCGGGTGAAGTAGAGACCTATCCAACTCTTTCACTTTCCACTCTCTCTTTCGTCAGGGTCCATCCACCGACGCCAAGTCGTTTTCGATCCGGAGAAAGAGAAAGATTTGGATAAAGAGAAAGATTTCCCTGGTGGTCCCATCGGCCTAACGTTTCGCCCATGAGCGATCCCACCCCTGTCACCCCGCGCGGAGAAATCGTGATGCGCACCCTGGCGATGCCGGCTGATGCCAATGGCAACGGCGACATCTTCGGCGGCTGGCTCATGTCGCAGATGGATCTCGGCGGCGCCATCCTCGCGCGCAACACCGCCCGGAGCCGGGTCACCACCGTGGCGATCGACGGCATGTCCTTCCTCCATCCCGTCGCCGTGGGCGACACGGTCACCTGCTACGCCCGCCTCGTGAGCATCGGCCGCACCTCCATGAAGATTGATGTCGAAGCCTGGGTGCAGCACTACTCCAACGACAAGCAGGTGCGCGTGACCGAGGGCGTTTTCACCTACGTCGCGATCGACGACCAAAGCCGGCCCCACCCCGTCAAGCGCTGAGACACGACTCTGGAATCCACGCCCGCCTTCGTCCTAAAATGCCGCCGGGGTCAGCGACCCCGGCTGTAACCTGAACTAGCCTGCAGTTAATCCCATGCGTCTCATCCCTTCCTGGCTGCTTTTTTTCCTTACCTGTGTCGTAGCGTCCGCCGCGTCAATGCAGGAGGAGGTCCGCGCCACCGATGCCGCGCGCATCATGGCCACCATCGCAGGCGACACGGATCGCCTCGCGCCCCTGCTCTCCGATGCCCTCATCTACGGCCACGCCGACGGACGTGTGCAATCCAAGGAGGAATTGCTCGGCGCCGTGAAATCCAGCCGGATGAAGTACGTGGCCTACGACTACGAGGAACAGCAGATTGCCCGCGTGAGCGACGACGTCGCCACCATGACCGGCCGGGCCAAGTTGCGGGTCGTCGCCGGCGGGAAGCCGGTTGCGTTTCGATTGCGGTTCCTCGCGGTCTGGCGGCGAGAGGCCGGAAACTGGCGCCTCTCCGCCTATCAGTCCGTCCCGCTGCCGGAACCGATCAAGCCCTGAGCAGACGCCATTGGTTGCGGCGTTTAACAATAATAACGCCGGAGGCAGGAGCCTGCTTGCAGGCGATGGTTTGGCGTAGGGCACGCGCTTGCGCGAGGCCGCGAATCGCAGGCAACATCCAACCGGCCCTGCGCAAGCGCAGGACCTACACCAGCCTGCTCTTGTCACGCCGAAGGCTGGACGAAGGAGGATGCCGGCGATGGTTAGGCCACTTCCTTTACACCCGCGCCGGTATTCCCTATGCTGCCCACTGAGTCATGCATTCACGATCCATAATTCCCATGCGTTCCCTGCCCCTCCGTAAACTCGCCCTTCTAACCGCGGGTGCTGCGCTGCTGTCCTCCGCCCTGGCCCAGCCGGCGGCTCCGGCCCCCGTCGCCGCCCCGCCGGCCGTAGCGCCATCGGTCCCCGATGCATCCATCGGCGCACCCAAGGAAGGAAACAAGCGGTTCTTTGAGCTGCACGAATCCTTCCTCGCCCGCGGCAAAGCCGGCCCCATCGGCCTGCTCTTCCTTGGCGACTCGATCACCGAGGGCTGGAAAAA
>JBIJDP010000019.1:0-10860 GCA_044344065.1 Opitutaceae bacterium | reverse complement strand
GGTTGTTGTTGTTAAGGCTGGAGAACACATCCTGTTGTGGTCGGCAACGGGTGAGTAAGTTTTGGCAACTAATGTTCGCTAAGATTCTAATCCCGCCCAGATCAGTCACTTTTCCAATTAATTTTCCCCCTATTTAACCTTTCGGTAACATGCAGAAGTCCTTTCAAGTCGGCGCCAAGACGTTCGTGCTGGATCAGGCCAAGGCCGAGGCCGCCTTCGCGGCCAAGAAAGTCATCAATGGTCGGGAGACCATGACCTTCAACCTCCTTCCCCTCAAGTACCAGTGGGCCTACGATCTCTATCGCAAGATGAAGGCCAACCACTGGGAGCCCGAGGACATCCCGATGGGCAAGGACATCGAGCAGTGGCGCGATGAGAAGGTCGTCACCGACGTCGAGCGTTGGATCATCCGCATGGGCATCGGTTATTTCTCCGCCGCCGAGGGCATTGTCGGCGACAACATCCAGCACGTCGTCCGCGAACTGGTCACCGCCCCCGAGCTCAAACTCGTCCTCGGCCGGCATGCCCATGAGGAGAACATCCACGCCGACTCGCTCCTCTACATGATTTCCTCCCTCGGCATCAATCCGCACGAGTGCGAGGCCATGTTTGAGGACATCCCCACCATCGTCCGCAAGAACGAGTTTGTCACCAAGACCTCCCGCTCCCTCCGCCGGGACCTGGATCTCACTCTCCCCGAGAACAAGAAGCTCCTCGCGAAAAACATCTTCGTCTTCGGCCAGTGCATGGAGGGCACCCAGTTCTACGGCCTCTTCGGCATGGTGCTTTCCCTCTACCGCCAGAACAAGTTTCCAGGCATCGGCCAGATGTTCCGTTACACCCTTCGCGACGAGTCCAACCACATCGAGGTTTTCCGGAATCTCTTCATGGACCTTGTCGACGAGAACCGCGAGATCTGGACCACCGAGTTCAAGGAGGAACTCCGCGGTCTCATGCGTGAGGCCATCGATCTTGAGAAGGAGTTCATCCGCGACTGCCTGCCCGTGAATTCCATCGGCCTCAGTGCCGAGGACTTTCTCACCTACATCGATTTCATCGCGGACCGCCGGCTCGAAAGCTGCGGCCTGGCCCCGCTCTCCAGCGGCGCAAAAAATCCGCTCCCCTGGCTCGCCGAGATGATGGACATCAAGAAGGAGCAGAACTTCTTCGAAGGTCGCGTCACCGAGTACCAGAAGGCATCCTCGCTCAATGTTGCCCACGACGACGAACTCTGACCCCGGGTCCGCCGCCGCGATTCCCATCCGCACCTAGCATTTTATTCTTACCCCGGTTTCGTCGGTGCCGCCCATGGCGGCGCGTCGGCAGCTTTCTCGTTTCTTTCCTTTCCCGTCCACCCGCAGTTCCACCGAATTTATCCATGAGCAATCCTTCCCTCGCGCACGATCTGGCCCTCAAGCGCACCGTCCACACCCCCGTCGAACAAAAGCCCCACTATGCCTGGCGCGACGTGCTCGCCGGCGAGACCATCGCGCTGCCCCCCGTCGTCCTCCTCTGCCCCCATGGCGAGGAGAAGTTCAATCTCAGCGAAGTCGCCGACACCCTCGGCAAGGCGCTCACCAACGTCCACCTCGCCAAGGGTGAGAAGGACATCTTCACCGACGCCAATCGCGCTTGGGTTGCCCGCATCTGCCGCGAGATCGTTGCCAACCTCACCGAACTGGCCCGCAACCAGAACCCCCTCCGCCTCTCTCTCAACGCCCTCTACGAGCTCATTGAAAAGACCCTCGTCGACAACAACGCCTATTTCGTCGCCAAGAGCCTTCTCCTCAACCGTGCCCGCAAAATCTCCATCGACCGGGAGTCGGCCGCCGCCGCCACCCTCCGCGTGATCCGGCGCAACAACCAGGTCGTCCCCTGGAGCGAGCAGAAGGTCGAGATTGCCGTCCGCAAGACCTTCCTCTCCCTCCAGCGCGACTCCGCCCCCGCCGTCGCCATCACCAAGGCCGTCTCCGGCCGCGCCCACGCCACCAAGCAGTCTTTCGTCCATATCGAGGAGATCCAGGACATGGTCCAGGAGGAGCTCATGAAGGCCGGCCACTACAAGGTCGCCGAGGCCTACATTCTCTTCCGTGCCCAGCGCACCGCCGCCCGCGAGGCCGGCCAGACCGACCGCCTCGAGGATCTCTCCACCGCCGTCGAGCCGCCGGCGCAGGCTTCCCTCATCGTCGTCAAGCAATCCGACGGTCTCAATGTCTTCTGGGACGGTGCCGACCTCCGCAAGCGCATCGAGTTTGCCCGGATCGGCCTTGATCTCTGCCTGACCAACGAGGCCATCGAGCAGGAACTCCGGCGCGCCGTCTACGACCAGATCACCCAGAAGGACCTGGACGCGACTATCATCCTCAACTCCAAGACCCTCATCGAGCGTGACGCCGACTTCGCCAAGTTCGCCGGCCGCATCCAGCTCACCTACATTTACGAAGAGGTGCTCGGTTGGGACATCATGCGTGACGGCCTCGGGAAACTTAAGGACTTCCACCAGCGCGCCTTCCGCAAGTATCTCGAGCACGGTGTGGCCATCAAGCGCCTCAACCCCCGCCTCCTCAATTACGATCTCCAGAAGCTCGCCACCGTCCTCGATCCCTCCTCCGACCTCGAGTTCGACTTCCTCGGCATCCAGACCCTCTACGATCGCTATCTCATCATCGACAAGTCCAAGAAACCCTCCCGCCGGCTTGAGACGCCCCAGTTCTTCTGGATGCGTGTCGCCATGGGGCTGATGCTCGACGAGCAGGGCGACCGCGAGAGCAAGGTCACCGGCCTCTACGACCTCTACAAGAGCCGCCGCTTCTGCTCCTCCACGCCCACGCTTTTCAACTCGGGCACCCTCCATTCGCAGCTCAGCTCCTGCTACCTCTACTACGTCGACGACTCCATCGAGGGCATCATGCTCCGCGGCATCGCGGAAAACGCCTTCCTCTCCAAGTGGGCCGGCGGTCTCGGCGGCTCCTGGACGGCGGTGCGGGGCACCGGCGCCTACATCGGCGGCACCAACGGCGAGTCCCAGGGCGTCATACCCTTCCTGAAGCTTCACAACGACCAGCTCGTCGCGGTCAACCAGGGCGGCAAGCGCAAGGGCTCCGGCTGCGCCTATCTCGAGACCTGGCACAACGACATCCTTGAGTTTCTCGAACTCCGGAAGAACACCGGCGACGACCGCCGCCGCACCCACGACATGAACACGGCGAACTGGATTCCCGATCTGTTCATGAAGCGCATGGAGGCCCGTCAGTCCTGGACCCTATTCCGATCCAACGAGACCCCCGACTTGCACGAGCTCTACGGCAAAAAATTCGAAGAGGCCTACCTCCGCTACGAGCAGCTCGCCGAGCAGGGCAAGGTCCACGGCCAGAAGATCGAGGCCCTCGAGCTCTGGAAGAAGATGCTCTCCATGCTCTTCGAGACCGGGCACCCCTGGATCACCTTCAAGGATGCCTGCAACCTCCGTTCTCCCCAGGATCACGTCGGTGTCATCCATTCGTCCAATCTCTGCACCGAGATCACCCTCAATACGTCCAACGACGAAACCGCCGTCTGCAACCTCGGTTCCGTCATCCTTGAGACCCATCTCCTCCCTGACGGCGCCATTGATCACAAGAAGCTCCGCGAAACCATCCGCATGGCGGTTCGCGCACTCGACAACGTGATCGACATCAACTTCTACC
Organism: Opitutaceae bacterium; assembly: GCA_044344065.1. Classification (GTDB taxonomy): domain Bacteria; phylum Verrucomicrobiota; class Verrucomicrobiia; order Opitutales; family Opitutaceae; genus UBA2377. The sequence goes on along the minus strand of JBIJDP010000019.1, from coordinate 7,174 downwards.
CGACCGCCGCCGCCAAGCTCTCCAACAACCGCCATCGCCCCATCGGCCTCGGCGTCATGGGCCTCGCCCACGCCCTTTATCAGCGTGGTCACGCCTTCGCCTCCCCCGAGGCCGTCGAGTTCAACGACGAGGCCATGGAAGCCATCGCCTATTACGCCTACGAGGCCTCATCGGACCTCGCGGCCGAGCGTGGCACCTATTCCAGTTACAAGGGTTCCAAGTGGGATCGCGGACTGCTTCCCCAGGACACCGTTGACCTCCTCGAACAGGAGCGCGGCGTCCCCGTCGAAGTTCCCCGCGGCGGTCGCATGGATTGGACCTCCGTCCGCCAGAAGATCTCCACCCAGGGCATGCGCAACAGCAACGTCCTCGCCATCGCACCTACGGCCACGATCTCCAACATCACGGCCACCTCGCCCTGCATCGAGCCCACCTACAAAAACCTCTTCGTCAAATCCAACCTCTCCGGCGAGTTCATCGTCCTCAATCCCTTCCTCGTGAAGGACCTCAAGGCCCGCGGCCTCTGGAACCAGGAGATGATCGACAACCTCAAATACTACGACGGCGAGTTGAAGGACATTCCCAACGTTCCCGACGACCTCAAGGCCCGCTATCTCACGGCGTTCGACATTGATCCCAAGTGGATCATCGATGCCGCCGCCCGCCGCCAGAAATGGATCGATCAGGCCCAGTCCGTGAACCTCTGGATCAAGACTCCCGACCTCAAGACCCTGAGCCACATGTACCGCCAGGCCTGGCATACCGGCCTCAAGACCACGTATTACCTCCGCAGTCTCGGCGCCTCCAACATTGAGAAGGCCACCGTCGGCGTCCGGAAGGAAATGCGCGGCGCGGTCAGCGAGGGAGCGGCCGGCGGTCAAAACAGCGGCGACGTTGGTGGCACCCATTCGCCCCTGGCCATGGCCGCCACCGCCAGTGCCGAAGCCTCCGCCAAGAAGGTCTATACCGCGGAGGAAAAGAAAGCCTGCAGCATCGAGGCCATGCGCCGCGGCGAGGAGTGCGAAGCCTGCCAGTGATCAATTGACCCCCAAGCAAAGCCCCGGTCCACAAAGCCGGGGCTTTTTCGTGCCTATTCAAGTTAAGCGCAAAGCCGCAAAGCCCCGCCGTCGCCAAGGCGAGGGCGGGCACGGCGCGAAGACGGAGCAAAGTAATTAAACCACGGATCACACGGAGGCCACGGATCCGATATTTCCAAACCGGTCTAGCCACAAAGAACACAAAGTTCCTGGCGCGTATGTTGCATCCAAGGCCCTTATAAGGGCGCGGGCGAGCATCCCTGCCGGACCAGACCTTTTGTGCCCTTTGCGGCTAAAAACCGGATTGGGATTGGTTCGGAAAATCAACCAAGGCAGTGCCTCACGCAGAGCCGCCGAGAGCGCAGAGAACTAATTGGCCGCAAAAAGGCGCAGAAGGCGCAAAAGGGAAATATTGGTTCGAAAAACCCCGAGCGGAACAAGCGTTGGTAGAAAACCAACGAGTAGGTCCGCGAGGATTCAGGATCGGAGTATCAGTGTTCATCTGTGCCCATCTGTGGTTAAAAATGCCTTGGGATCGGGGCTCCGAACCCAATCCGTGTCATCCGTGCCTTCCCTCCGCAGGCCTGACGAAGGAGGGTGATCCTTGGTTAATAGCGGATTTGGTTTTCTCCGTCTCTCTCGTCTCGGTGTTAAAACCCGATCGGGATTAGCGTGAGATCAGCGCAGATGAGCGTTCCCCCGGATCGAGACCTCAGGTCTCAGGTTTCTTCCGTCCTCCCTGCGTCTCCGCGTCTCTGCGTGAGACCCTGATTGGCATTGCTCGCCATTCGCCCCTGGTTGCCCCCTAATCCACCGCCTTTGAGCTCCACTCCTCCCGAATCCACCGCCATCCTCCCAACTTCCCCGTGCCCCTGTGGCAGCGGCCGCAACTTTGGCGCCTGCTGCGCCCCCATCATTGCCGGCACGACCGCCGCCCCCGACGCCGAGACGCTCATGCGCTCCCGCTACACGGCCCATGTCGTGGGTGACGCCCGGTACCTCGATCGCACCTATCTGCCCACCTCGAAGCTCCCGCCCGCCCCCTACGAGGGCACCCCGCGCCCCATCAAGTGGGTCAAGCTCGAGATTCACCGCCACGAGGCCAACGTCCGCCCCGGCGTCTCGCATGTCGACTTCTCCGCGCACTTCACGGAGGACGGCAAGGCCGGGATCATGCACGAGAAATCCGAATTCGAATTCATCGAGGGTGCCTGGCTGTTCTCGCGCGTCTTGCGCGAGGGTCCCGCACCGATTGTCAGCGCCCCTAAGGTCGGTCGCAACGATCCCTGTCCCTGCGGTTCCGGCAAGAAATACAAGAAATGCTGCGGGGCCTGACGCCGGAAAACCGAACTCGGATAGCACGGATAGGCCAACCCCCAGCTGAAAGGTCACCATGAAACGAAGTGATTTCATCAAAACCAACCTCGCCGCCCTGGGCGGGGCCCTGCTGGCAGGAGGCCTGCCGGCGGTGGCGGCCCCGGTTTCTGCGCCGGTGGCCCCACGGCCCACTCCCCGCAAGGCGGCGATCAAGCTCGGCATGCGCGTGTCGGCCTGGATGAGCGACGAACATCTCGAACTCATGCGGCAGTTGGAACTCGGCTGGTGCCGGCTGGATGTGCACGAGCGGGATTTCGGCTACGAGGATCTCGCCCGCACCCAGGAACGCTATGCCAGGCACGGGCTGAGGATTCAGTCGGTGCACAACAACAACCTTCGTGGTCCCTCCCTGCTGCTCGGCGGACCGGAGCGCGAGACCCAGCTGGAAGTGTTTGCCAATGGCATCAGGGACCTCGGCCGACTGGGCATCCCGGTGTGCGACACGGCCTGGCTCGGCCTCCTGCCGGGATCGCAATATTTTGACACGAGCTATGCCGACATGAACGGCATTCGCACGCGCATCTTCGACACGGCGGAATACGCGAAGATCGACAAGGTTGCCGGCCGGCGCTGGCCGGCGGACGAGGTGCGCGCCGCGCTGAAGTATTGCCTGGATCACATCATGCCCGTGGCCGAGTCCAGCGGCGTGCGTGTGGCCTTCCATCCCGATGATCCGCCGATTCCGGAACAGGGTGGCGTGGCGCGCATTCTGCACACGTTTGAGGATTACCAGCGGCTCTTCGCGATGAACCGCAGCCCGAACCTGGGGGCGAACTTCTGTGTCGGCACCTGGGCCGAGGCGGCGGAGGCGACCGGCAAACCGGTGAACGACATGATCCGCTGGCTGGCCGCCGAGGGGCGGTTGATCAACGCGCATTTCCGCAACATCCGTGGCGTGCTCCCGCGCTTTCAGGAGACCTTCATCGACAACGGCGACCAGGATTTGCAGGAGATGATGAACACCTTCGTGGATGTGGGCTTCGACGGATTGCTCGTGCCCGACCATGTGCCGATCTTTGCGATCGACCAGGCGCCGCCGCGGCCCCCGGGCTCGACCTACCGCACGCCATTCCCACCCGCCGGCGTGGCCTACAGCGCCGCGTGCATGCGCACCATGCTCCGCAATGCCGAGCGCCGGTAGGGAATCCGCCCGCGGCCACAGGATTGAAAACAGGGCAGGTCTCTGGATGCCCTACTTGGCACTTGATGGTTTGGTTGGGATCGCGACCGCCTTCGGTCACAATTCCGCGAAATCATACGGATTAATCCAGGTGATCGCAGATTACGCTGATTAACGCAGTTGGCTCCCATCCCGATTCGGTCTGATGGGGTTTGTCAGCGGATATCTGCGAAATCCGCGGATAATCTGTCTTGGGGTCGGAATTAAATACTCAACTCCGCACGGCATGCTCGACCACGCCTCCGGCCACGATGGCGACCTGCGGGAGCGACGCGGCGAAGTTTATCGGGAGCGCGCGGTGGCGGGCCTCGGCCGCGGTCTCGACCAGCAGGCGCACACGGGCCGGGTACGGGGTCGGATTGGCCAGGCGCAGGATTCGCCGCGAGTCGTCGGTCCACGCGGCCTGCACATGGTCGAGAGTGCGGATGAGTCCCGTGTCGGGTTGCGCATAGACACCCGGCAGATCGCACCAGGTGAGCATGAGGGCGACCTCGCACCAGCAGGAATACGCGGATTGCTCGCCGAGGGGTTCGGGCCAGGAAGGCGTGATGTTGACGCGTTCGCAGATCCAACCGGGTGGAAGGTGGGTGTGCGCATTGCCCCAGTTCAGCCGGGCGGGGATCGGCCGGTCGGCGCGGGAGAGATACTGCGGCAAGGCGTGGGCAATGTCGCGGAGGAGATCCAACAGACGGACATCACCGCAGGCGCGAAAGGTGCGCAGGATGCCCTGCCCGGACAGGGTGCAGATGCCGGGTACACCGCATTTGTTCTGGGCGTTGGCCAGCATTGCGCCGCGGGCATCGATTCCCAGGACGCCGAGGGCGGAGGCGGGCGGAAACCGGCAGGGATACGATAGGGCCCATGAAGCCGCCTGAAGGCAGGCGTGACGGGCGGCTTCGAGCCAGTTGGCTTCGCGCGTATGCTCGTGCAGGAGCATGAAACTCTCGATCAGGCTGAATATGGATTCGCCATCGGGGGCCTGCACGGCGTCGCCGGGCCCGCCGGTGGTCACACCCCATGCCAGATCGTGATCACGGTAATGGGCGGCGGATGCGCGGGCGATGTCGAGGAAACGGGGTTCGTTGAAATACTGCGCCGCGAGGACAAGCGCCCCGGGAATGAGCGCACCCGAGGTGGAGCCGCGGATTTCAATCCGGCCAGTATCGTAGTTGAGCTGGAAGCCAAACTCGCCCTCCCGCTCCCACACCTCGCACAGGGCGGAGGCGGCATGGCGGGCGCAGCCTTCCCAGCCGGATGGAACAGGCCGGCCGCGTTCGCGATGCAGCAGAAGCTGGCGCAGGACGAAGCACAGCGTGTCGCCCTGACGGCGGACGAGGCACCAAGGCTCATCCCAACCTTCATGGCCGTCACCTTTCCACGCTCCGGTCTCCGACATGATGGCCTTGAACAGGCCCAGGCGCGAAACGCCGCGGGTCAGGATGAAGTCGAGATTGCGGTCGGCGCGTGCCAACGCGATGGCATCGCCCTCCTGGGCCATGGCAAACGCGGTGGCGCCACCACCCACCCAGCCATTTTGCCAGAATTGGGTGAATTGGCCGGGTGCCCAGGGCAGACCGATCTGGTACAGGCCATGCCCGTCATGCCAGTTGGAGGTGTTGTGCTTGGCCTGCAGCAGAGCCCAGGCGGCCGAGAAGGGCATCAGGTCCGGGGCCGGTAGTGCAGCGGCGGGAAAAAGGGCCGTGCGATGCGCAAACACACGCTCGAACAGACCATGGACGCTGGCGCAGGGGAAGGTGTGGCACTCAAAGCTGAGGGTGATCGCATCGCCGGCCGCGAGGTCGGCGGGGCGGCCATTCTCCGGATGCAGATGCACGGCGGAGAGCTTGCCGATGCCAGGCTCGGGATCGGTGTCCTCGGGGATGGGATGGATGAAGCCCGGCGTGAGAAGTAGAATCTCGGCCCGGGTGCGACCGGCGTTTTCGATCACTTCAAACCCATAGGCGCCGTGCGCCGAGGCCTGCGGCGTGAGCACCAGCAGCGCATCCTGGCGGGAAGGGAAGTAGATGCCGAGACCGGGCACGGCGGCATCGAGTGAAGTCTGGTCGAGGTGGGAGCGACCGGGCTCATGGGCAAGGCGCGGGATGTCGCCGATGTCGAGGATCGGACGATCGGCGCGTTGGCCGAGGTCGCGGATGTGGGGAGGATAGGGACGGCGCAGGGCGGAGAAGCGGTTTCCGGCGTAAACCGCGCCCGGGATCAGGACGTAATTGGCGGTGCTCCAGGCCGTGTCCTCCCAAACTAGTCCGGCGGCGACGGCATGGGCGCGACCGCTTTCCACCGTGGCGCTCACGGTGACGGCCAAGATCCCCGGGGTGCGTTCGCGTGCGGCCAGATCCAGCCGCCAGTGGGCGCCGGCAAAGTGCACGCGGGTCGGCCGACCGGGGGTGAGAGGTGGCCGGTCAAGTTGGATGCGCATGCGGCCGTCATGCGCGGCGAGGGCGAAAGAGGCAGGGAGCGGAAACATCGGTCGAAAATGGAGCTTCAAACCGTGAGCGCCTCGCGTCGACTGCGGAATCCAGTCAACCTGCCGCAGCGCGGCTGCCATGTCCGGCCTTGCGTCAATACACCCGCCACGCTGCCAGGATGGGAGGAGCGTATGCCGCTTCGATGGTCAGGCGCAGGTGCTGGGCCCGCATGGGTGTGGCCAGCCGGTCGATTTTCTTCCGGCCGATGGTGGTGCCCCGGGCGATCTCCTGCCACGTGGTTGCGCCGGTGGCTGCCTCCACGCGATAGGCGGCAATGCGCTGCCCGCGCTGGATGGCTTCCTCCAGACAAATCACGTTGACCGTCACTTCGGCGGGGAAAGTCAGCTCAATCGTCGTCTGCGTCGTGCCATCCGGAGCGGCCCAAGGCGCATCCGGGCCCTCTTGCCTCAACGTTGGCGAATGCCATTTCACACCCGGCATCTGCGCCAAACCCCGGGCGAAGAGCCGGTCCAACTCTCGTCGCAGGCCGGTGATGGCGGCTAAGTCGTTTTCATGAATGAGCCCGTCGGCGTTCGGCGGGATGTTGAGCAGCAGCAGACTGTTGCGGCCGGCGCTGTGACAGTAGAGCTCCACGAGATTTTCCACCGAGCGCACCTTGCTGTCCTCCTCGGGGCGGTAAAACCAACCCGGGCGGATGGAGACATCGCACTCGGCCGGCCGCCACACGCGTGGTTCGCGACCGGACGGGTCGGGCGCATCGCCGCTGCCCAGGTGGTGCGTCAGTTCCTCGCGGCACGTGGCGTCGATGGCCTTTACATTGCCCGAGTCCCCCGGGAAGCGCACCGTGCGAGGGTCGACTGTTGCCCAGCAGGTCTCATGGGCAAAACCGCTTTCGTTGCCCACCCAACGCACATCCGTACCGCCATCACCAAAGGTCACAGCGCCCGGTTGCAGTTGCTTCACGAGGGCGAGAAACCGCGGCCAGTCGTATGACTGTTTCCGGCCGTTGGGGCCTTCCGCGCAGGCCCCGTCGAACCATACCTCGTGCATTTCGCCGTAGCGGGTGAGCAGTTCGGTCAGTTGTGCGCAGTAAAAGTCATTGTAGCGCGGGGAATCGCCGTAGCACGGCTCAT
>JBIJDP010000493.1:0-3033 GCA_044344065.1 Opitutaceae bacterium | reverse complement strand
AGGGCGGGCAGCGCCCAAAGCTTGGCGAATCCTTCACCATTCAACTGCGCCCGTTTGAGACGCTGATGTTGGAAATCTCCCCGGCGTTGCAGTCCGGCGCCCGCTGGCCCGTGCGGACACTCACGGCCGCGCAAGCCGCGAAACTCGGCTTCGCTCTCCCGCTGCGCACCGTCGCGCCCGATCCGCGGCTCGATGTGCGCTTTGTCGAGACCGCCCTGTTCGCGCAGAAAAATCTCATACGGCAAACGCAGACCTACGCCGCCACCCTGCCGGATCTCGCCGGCAACCAACCCATCCTCACGATTGTCATCCGCCTGCGCCAGGGCACGGCCAAATGGAAATACGCCCCGACCGTCGTGCAGATCGTGCAGGTGCTGACCCGGGTGGGCGACCGGAAGGTCCAGATGATTCCCATGCCCGACGGCCGTCAGCACGGCAATACGCAGTCCTACGGTTGCTCGTGGCTGACTTACCGCGTGCGTCTCAACCCGGCATGGTCGCACCAGCCGCTGCAATTCGCCGTGCACACCAACCTGCCGGCCGGCGTTGAGGCCGTGGTCGAGGCCTGGGTGGTCCGCCGCTGGTGGCAGGAAAATCCCCGGCCCACCGCCGACGGCTACTACACCTACGCGCCGTCCTAGTGATCGTGGGTAGGGCCCAGCCACAAATGCTGCGCGCACATGGCAGATCAAATGCCCTTTTGGAGTATATCCGCGAATCAGCCTCCAAATGGCGGGTCACAGACCCGCCCTACTCCGGCAAGATGATCTCGTAGCGATAACTGTGTGGCGGGACCCCGCAGGTCTCGTGCCGCCCGACATCGCCGGGACATCCGGTCATCAGCAAGACGATGCGGCCGGTCTCACGATCCTCGTAGCGACGCCAGTTGGAGAACCGGATGTTCTCGGGCTGGCCTGCCGCGACATCGCGGGTCTCGATGACTGTCATCGTCTCCGGTTTCACTCGCAGTGATTGCGGGTCCATCTCGGCGATCTGGAGGGTGCTACGCGGATCGCATGCGACCGTCGGCCGATCGAGGATATTGGTGATGAGATAGAGTCTGCCGTTGCGGGAGGAACGGAAGACATGGGTCAGGCTGGCGGGACCGTAGGCTTGCCGACCGTCGGTTAAACGCAGCATGGCCGGCTCGCTCCACGTCCGACCCTGATCGGCCGACGTGACCCAGAATTTGCCACTGGGGATGGCCAGGGGCAAATTGGCCGGAGTGTAGGCACGCATCGTCATGAGCCAGCGTCCGTCCGCCAGGACGGCGACCGACGGCTCGTCGCCACCGCTGTAAGATGCCTCCGAGGACACGGTCGCGCTGGCCGTGAGGTTCCATTCAACACGGTCGTCCTCCGCGCGCCATCGGCCGATCAAACACGCACTCTGATATTTATGCAGTTGCGTCTCATCGGTGCTGAAAAAGGGCAGCAGAAATCGGCCATCCGCCAGCCAAACGGCATCCACTCCCTGCACCCCGCCGCTGTTCCGGCCGTACCAGATACCGGGAGCCCAATGCGTCGGGTCAAACTCGGCACCCTGGCAGACCAACTGCTCGGTCTCTGACCAGGTCCGGCCGCCGTCACGGGAATACTGGGTCCACAGCAGCCCGGTCCGGCCGGCGGGCGCGCCTTTCACCCATGGCAGCAGGCCGGTGACGGCCTCGGTGGTTCGATACAGGCGAAGCAGCGTGCCGGTCTTGGGGTTGAACACATAATTGGGCGCCTCGATGTTCAGTTTCCAATTCCCCTGGATCGGGCTCTCGGCCGTCCAGGTCCCGCGATTTTCCCAGGTCCGGCCGTTGTCGCCGCTCCAGCGGATAAGCGGTTCGCGGGGATGATGGTCACGTGCGCTTTGTCCGTGGGCCGTGAAATAATAGCCGCGCTGACCGCCAAACGTGATCGCCTCCATGAGAATGTTTTTGTCCGGCGCCACGTACCCCGCCCATCCCACCACCGCTTCCTCGAGCACGTCCGGTTGCGCCAGATGAACCGTGCGCACGACCTTGATCGCATCCGCCGCACTGACTGAGGGGACGGCGATCGCCGTCGCGAGCACCAGTCCGGACACTCCCGCCCACATCCGCGCCACCCGACCACTGCACACCTGGTCTTTCATGGGTATCCCCTTTCTTGCCGCTGGGTTGAATTTTGCTGTCGGGTCATGCCTTAGGATCAATCGATTGCATTCGCAAGGTCGGCGTTGTGGCGGACAACCACGGGGCGGACTGCCGGGCAGGCAGGCCGGGGGATAATTTTCCTGTTCAACCCGCCGGAATATTCGCTGACTCTGCCTTCCGCCATGCACGCACCCGTCAACATCCAGCTCATCGGACAGGAGGTCGCCATCGTCTGGGACGACGGCACCGAGAGCTATTATCCGTTCGCGAAGCTGCGCGCCGCCTCGCCCAGTGCCGAGACCGCCGGCGAGCGTGACATCTTCGGCACCCAGTACGGCGGCGGCGGCAAGCACGATTACAGCAGCGTGGAGGTCAGGAGCTGGGAACAGATCGGCAATTACGCCATCCGCTTCGATTTCAGCGACGGCCACCGCACCGGACTCTACGCCTACGATTACCTGAAGAACCTCGCCAGCCACATGTAGGGGCGTTGCTCGTCAACGCCCTCGGGCGCAGTCAAGCTGCGCCCCTACCGCGGCCAAACATTTTCTACTCCCATTTCCCCATGAGCACCTACGTCTTCCCCGCCCGCACCACCACCGCCGAGATCGAACTCGGTGCACTGCTGCAGCCCAAGTTCGACGCCGATGGCCTGATCCCCTGCATCACCTGCGACCACCAGACGAACGAGGTGCTCATGTTTGCCTTCATGAACGCGGAGTCGCTCGCCCACACCCTCCGCACCGGCAAGGCCACCTACTGGAGCCGCTCGCGCAAAAAACTCAGGGTCAAGGGGGAGGAATCGGGCAACGCCCAGCTCGTGAAGGAGATTCTGACCGACTGCGACCAGGATGTGATCCAGCTCCGCGTGGAAAACGTCGGCGGCGCCGCCTGCCACAACGGCTACAAAT
>JBIJDP010000492.1:0-3037 GCA_044344065.1 Opitutaceae bacterium | reverse complement strand
CGACCGGTTCCGAGCTCAAATCCCGAATATATTTATGAACGGCGGTATGATGCGGTGGTTCATTTGCTAATGGGGTCGGGGGGGAAGAATGGCAATTTATGGTGGGCGGGGCGGACGGCCTTTACTGTAGGAACGACTATACGCCGCGATAGGGTGCGCAACGTCGCGGCATAAAGCCGCTCCTGCAGTTCAAGTCGGCTGCTGGATGACGGGCCCGGCGTGAATCCGCCCAGGATCGGCGCAATGTCAGGTTGATGATGCCGGCGGATCATGAACTGCGATCATGAAGGTTGCATGCGCTCGGAACTGATGCGGCGGCCGGCGGCGCAGGCGGCATCCGGGCTGGCGTCTCAGGTTTGGCTTTGCCCGGAAGCGCTGAACGTGCGACGGTGGGTCAGTCCTCAATGAAGCGTATGCTGCTGATCACCCTAATCACCATGACACTGGGCTATGCGGCGGTGTGCCTGATGATTTCCCTGCGGCAGCGGCACATGCTGTATTTCCCGTCGTCCATGGACCTGGCCGAGCAGCTGGCCTATGCGCCGGGGGCGGGGTTGGAACCTTGGAATGATTCCGCGGGAAAGCGGATTGGATGGAAACGAGTGGGACGCGGAGGGTCGGGCACGGCGCAGCGCTGGCTCATCCTGCACGGCAATGCCGGCCTGGCGGTGCAACGGGCATATTGGGCGGATGCGCTTGAGCGCGTTTTGCCGGGCCGCGCGCTGTCAGTCTATATTCTCGAATACCCGGGCTATGGCCGGCGCGAAGGCTCGCCCACGCAGGCGGTACTGACGGCGGCGGCGCTGGCCGCGTTTGATGCCATCCCGCCGGAGGGAAATCGGATTTTCCTGCTCGGCGAATCGCTGGGTTGCGCGGTGGCGGCGCAGGTCGCCCACGCGCGGCCCGATCGGACGGGCGGAGTGGTGCTGGTGTCACCCTTCAACCGGCTGGCCGACGTGGCGGGACACCATTATCCATGGCTGCCCGTGCGCTGGCTCGTGCGCGATACCTGGAAGTCGGACGAAGCCCTCCGCGGGTTTGCCGGCCCGGTGGCGATTCTGGCGGCGGAGCGGGACAGCGTGGTCCCGGCGATATTTGCGCAGCGCCTGCACGCCGGCTACGAGGGCCGAAAGTGGCTGCAAGTCATCCCGGGGGAGGACCACAACATGTTCGTGTTCGACCAGACGTGGTTCCGCGAGGCGGTGGGATTTGCCACGGCGGAGTAGGGGCGGGTCTTTGCCCCACCCTTTGGGGCCACGTTCGCGATGCGGCACTCATGGGCAGGTCACAGCCCCGCCCTAGACAACGGCATCGCCACCTGCTCGGAGCGCGGTGCTTCCGCCCGCGCTTGGCACGCCGCCTCGGCAGTTCGCTACTCCGTACCAGTGCCGGCTGAGGACCGGCACTACGATTTCAAACCTGCGGACTGCGTCAGACGCTTTCCAGCAGCTTGTTCAACCGGGCCACCATGGCGGTGGCGTCGTCGAGCAGGCCGGCGGAGATGAGGGCGTTGTCAAGCAGCTGCTCGGCGACGAGCTTGGCCTTGTCCGGGTTGCCGGTGTGCAGCGCATGCAGGTGCGTGAGCACGGCGTGGCGCGGATTGATCTCCAGGTTGACGCGGAGGGGTGACTCGCCGCCGTCCTTGTTCATGGCCTTCATCATGCGGCGCATGTGGGGCGACATGAACTTGTCGGCATTGAGGGCCAGCACGGGAGAATCCACCAGGCGGTCGCTGGCCTTCACTTCGGCCACGCGCTCACCGAGGGTGTCCTTGAGCCACTTGGCCAGCTCCTTGGTCTGGTCCTCGGTCAGGCCGCCCTCGGGCCTGGGGAGGTCGGAGAGCTTCACGTCGGAGTGATCGGCGCCGGTGAGCTTCTTGCCGTCGAACTCGCGGACGTTGCCCATCACGTATTCGTCCACGGCCTCGTAGCAGAAGAGCACCTCGAGGTTGCGGGCCTTGAAGCCCTCGAGGTACGGGCCGCTTTCGATCGCGGCGCGGCTCGGGCCGACGAGGTAATAGATCTCCTTTTGCTCGGAGCCCATGCGAGAGACGTAGTCGGCCAGGGAGGTGGTCTTGCCCTTTTCGGTCAGCGAGGACTCGAAGCGGAGCAGCTTCACGATCTGGTCCTTGTGGGTGTAATCCATGGCGGCGCCCTCCTTGAGGAAGATGCCGAACTCGCCGTAGAACTCGTTGTAGGCGTCGAGGCGCTTTTCCGCCTCCTCTTCAAGGGACTTCAGGAAGCGCTTGGTGATGACCTTGCTGAGCTTGTCGATGAGGGCCTTGTCCTGCATGGACTCGCGGGAAATGTTCAGCGGCAGGTCCTCGCTGTCCACGACGCCCTTCAGGAAGCGCAGCCATTCCGGCAGCAGGTGCTTCGGCTTGGCCTCGATCATCACCTTGCGGCAATAAAGCGACACGCTCGGCTCGAGGCGGGCGAAGCCCAGCTTCTCGGTGTTTTCCTTCGGGACGAAGAGCAGGGCGTTGATGGCGAGCGGGGCGTCGGCCGAGAAATGCAGGCGGGAGCGCGGCTCGTCGAAGGCGTGGGCCTGGAACTTGTAGAACGCGGTGTACTCCTCGTCCTTGATCTCGTTCTTGTTGCGCAGCCAGAGGGCCTGGATCGTGTTGACGTGCTTGCCGTTGAGGTTGATCGGGAAGGAGACGAAGGCGCTGTAGCGTTCCAGGACCTCCTTCACTTTCCAGTCGGTTGCGTAGTCGGAGGCGTCGTCCTTGAGCGTGAGCACGATCTTGGTGCCGCGGCGCTCGTCGTCGCTCTCCTCGATCTCGTAGCTGCCGGAGCCGTCGCTGGTCCAGACATGGCCGGGTTCGTTCTTCTGCCAGGAGCGCGAGTGGACCCTGACCGACTTGGCGACCATGAAGGCCGAGTAGAAGCCGACGCCGAACTGGCCGATGAGGTTGGTATTCTTCTGCGCCCCTTCGCCGAGGGCCTTGAGGAAGGCCTTGGAGCCGGAGTGGGCGATGGTGCCGAGGTTTTCGACCAGCTCGGCGCGGGTCATGCCGACGCCGAAGTCCTGGATC
>JBIJDP010000018.1:0-10902 GCA_044344065.1 Opitutaceae bacterium | reverse complement strand
CGGTCCTCGGGCGGAAAGTAGGTGCCGCCGAAAAACGGCTTAAGGTCCGGCGTCAGCCACGCGCTGAGCGGCCAGCCGCCGTGGCCGGTCATCGCCTGCACGTAGCTCATGTAAACCTTGTCCACGTCCGGCCGTTCCTCGCGGTCCACCTTGACCGGTACGAAGTGCCGGTTGAGCAGCGTGGCGATGGCCGGGTTCTCGAACGACTCATGCGCCATCACGTGGCACCAGTGGCAGGTCGAGTAGCCGATGCTCAGGAAAATCGGCTTCTGCTCCGCGCGCGCCTTGGCAAAGGCCGTTTCACCCCACGGCAGCCACTCCACCGGATTGTCGGCGTGCTGGCGCAAATAGGGCGATTTCTCAGCGGCAAGGGAATTGGGCATACGGCGGCGTGGAGCCGCCGAACGCTCAACGCTGAACGTTGAACGCTCAACGCTGAAGTGACGCCGAACCAGCAATACCGTAGGCCGCGAGCTCGCTCGCGCTCGATTCGCCTGCGCTCGCCAAACCAGCGCCCGCAAGCGGGCTGCCTACCGGGGCGGAATTTGGTCGCACCTCGGGCCGCTTGGGCGTTCAGCGTTAAACGTTCAGAGTTCAGCGTTCTGAACGGGCCGCCGGCCCGTTCAGTCGCCCAGCACCCAGCTGAAGATCAGCGGGGCCACGATGGTCGCATCGCTTTCGATGATGAACTTCGGGGTTTTCGCCCCGAGTTTGCCCCAAGTGATCTTTTCGTTGGGGACCGCGCCCGAGTAGCTGCCATAACTGGTGGTCGAATCACTGATCTGGGCGAAATAGCCCCAGAGCGGGACGCCGGTGCGCCCGAGATCCTGATGGAGCATCGGCACCACGCAGATCGGGAAATCACCCGCAATGCCGCCGCCGATCTGGAAGAATCCAATCGAACCCTCGCCATTTTTCAGCCGCTTCGCGTTCTTGGTGTAATAGCCCGCCAGCCAGGCCATGTATTCGATGCCGGTGCGCACAGTGTGCACATTCTTGATCTCTCCGGTGACGACCCGCCCGGCATACATGTTGCCGAGAGTCGCATCCTCCCAGCCCGGGACGATGATCGGCAGGTCTTTCTCACAGGCGGCGAGCATCCATGAATTCTTCGGATCGATCTGGTAATATTGCTTCAACCGGCCGGAACGCAGGATCTTGTACATGAACTCGTGCGGGAAAAAGCGCTGGCCGGACCGGTCGGCGGCGAGCCATTCGTCGGCCACGGCGGCCTCGATGCGCCGCATGGCTTCCATTTCGGGGATGCAGGTGTCGGTCACCCGGTTCATGTGCCGTTCCAGCAGCGCCTGCTCGTCCGCCGCGGTCAGGTGCCGGTATTGCGGCACGCGTTCATAGTAGTCGTGGGCCACCAGGTTGAAAATGTCCTCCTCCAGGTTGGCACCGGTGCAAACGATGGCGTGGACCTTGTCCCGGCGGATCATCTCCGCCAGCGAGATGCCGAGTTCGGCCGTGGACATCGCGCCGGCCAGCGTCACGAGCATCTTGCCCCCGGCGGCGAGGTGGGTCTCGTAACCCTTGGCCGCATCCACCAGCGCGGCGGCGTTGAAGTGACGGTAATGGAGGGCGATAAACTTGGAAATTGGGCCCTTCCTGGCGGCGAGGGCTGCGTTCACGGCCTCGGGTTTGACGCGGGTTTTCTTGGCTTTCATTTGAATATAAGGGTGTCCACGGTGCGGAGATCCGCCACCAAAAAGTCTACTCCCTTTGCATCAAAGGGTTGGGGCGCTCCAGAAAAGGGTTAATAATAAATCGCCACCGCGAGGACGGATCATTCAAGTCGCGAACCCCGCCATGCTTGGTGCCTGTCTTACCGCCCTGTTTTTTGCGACGTCGATCATCTTCGCCAACCGGAGCGTGCGTGCTTGCGGAGCGCGGACGGCCAACATTGGCCGACTCGTCGTCGCGGCCGTATTGCTGGGCGGGTATGCCCACGGGTTGGGCACCGGATTTGCCGGTGCCGGTACGGGCTGGCTGCTATTCAGCGGCATGGTCGGCATGGGCCTCGGCGACATCGCGGTGTTTGCCGCCCTGCCCATGCTCGGTTCAAGGCTGACCGTGCTGATGGTCCAGTGTCTCGCCGCCCCGATCGCGGCGCTCACCGAGTGGCTTTGGCTGGGTACGACGCTTAGTGCGGCGCAGGTGGGATGGAGTTCATTGATCCTCGGTGGCGTGGCCCTGGCCCTCATGCCGAGCCGGCGGCCCCCCCCGCGCGTGCAAGTGAAACCACTGGGCTTCCTTTTCGGGTTTATCGGAGCGTTGGGCCAGGGGCTCGGCGCCGTCATCAGCCGCCAGGGCAACTTCGTCGCCCTGGCCGCCGGCGAACCCGCCCTCAACGGCATCACGGCCGCCTATCACCGGATCCTCGGCGGCCTGGGTCTGGTGGTCATGTTTTCCCTCGTGCTGGCGCTGTTAAAACGGCCGCACGCTCCGGCCGCGAATCCCGACCCGCGCGGCTGGCGCTGGTACGTGGCCCATGCGATTGCCGGCCCGGTCCTCGGGGTCAGCTGCTATCAATGGGCCCTGGCCCACACTCCGAGCGGGATTGTCCTGCCCATTGTCGCCACGACCCCCCTGGTCGCCATTCCCCTAACCTATTGGCTGGAAGGAGACCGTCCCTCGAAGCGCTCGATCCTGGGCGGCATCGTCGCCGTGGCCGGCTGCATCGCCCTAACTCTCGTGCGCTAGGTAGTCAGGGCGGCGGTTCAGAAAAGACATTCCCGAGCGTTGACGCCGGGCGTTTCACCCGGTGTGTTGGCCGGTTTCCATGCTCACTCTGGCCGATGTCTCCAAGTCCTACGGCACGCGCGAATTGTTTCGCGACGTGTCGTTGTTCATTGCGCGCACTGACCGCCTCGGCCTGGTCGGGCCCAATGGCGCGGGCAAATCCACGCTCTTCAACCTGATCCTGGGCGAGGAAAAGGCCGACACGGGCACCATCGAGTGGGAACGCGGCGCGGACTTCGGCTTCCTGCCCCAGGAAAGCGCCCCCGCCGGCGATGAGTCCATCCTCCACATCGCCACCAGCGGCAAGAAGCTGGAGCCCGATGAGGACGACTGGGACATCGACTACACCCTTGAGCCCCGCGCCCGCAAAATCCTCGCGGGCCTCGGCTTCAAGGAAGGCGACGCCGACAAGCCCGCCAAGACCTTCTCCGGCGGCTGGGTGATGCGCGCCCATCTCGCCCGGCTGCTGGTCGCCGAACCCGCCCTGCTGCTCCTCGACGAGCCGACCAACCATCTCGATCTGGAGGCCCTGCTCTGGTTCCAGGACTACCTCACGCGCTATCCCGGCGGCCTCGTCGTCATTTCCCATGACCGCGCCTTCCTGAACGCCCTCTGCACCGGCATGCTCGAGCTCCGCGCCGGCACGCTGCATTACTACCACGGCAACTACGACAACTTCATCCAGGAGAAGGAGGCCCGGAAATCGCAGCAGGCCGCCGCCTTCAAGAATCAGCAGCGCGAGATCGCGCACCTGCAGAAGTTCGTGGACCGCTTCGGCGCCAAGGCCTCGATGGCCTCGCGCGCCAAGTCGAAGGAAAAGCAGATTGAGCGCCTGCAGGAGGTGGCCGTCGAGGAACCCACCGAGGAGCTGAAGCGCATCAATTTCAAGTTCCCGCAACCCCCGCGCTCCGGCCTCAAGGTCATTGAGCTCGAGCACGTGCAGCAGGCCTACGGCGACCATGTGGTCTATCGCGACCTAAACTTCACCGCCGAGCGCAGCCAGAAGATCGTCCTCGTCGGACCCAATGGCGCGGGCAAATCCACCCTGCTGAAAATCCTGGCCGACATCGTGCCCATTCAGGGCGGCACACGCGAACTCGGCAGCAACGTGGTCACCGGCTACTTCGCCCAGAACCGCCTCGACAACCTGAAGTCCGACCTGACGGTTTTCGAGAATGTGATGGAACTGCGCACAGCTGAAAACCAGCTGACCGAGCAGCAGGCCCGCGCCATCCTTGGCGCCTTTCTTTTCCGCAAGGACGATGTGCACAAGCCCATCGGCGTCCTCTCCGGCGGCGAGAAATCCCGCCTCGCCCTCGCGCGCCTCCTCGTCAAGCCGCCCAACCTGCTGCTGATGGACGAGCCGACGACCCACCTCGACATCCAATCCATCGACGCCCTGACCGGCGCGCTGCAGAATTACGAGGGTACGCTCATCTTCATCAGCCACGACGTGCATTTCATCCGGGCGCTGGCGAAAAACGTGCTCCACGTCCACTCCGGCCGGCTCACGCCCTACGCCGGCGACTACGACTACTACCTGGAGAAATCCCGGGCCGGTGACGCCCGCGCGGCACTCACCGCCGGCTTTACCGAGGCCCAGGCCCTTGCCGCCGGATTTACCGACGGCCGGCCGAAGCAGGAGGCCGTTGCCCCGGCACCGGCAGCCCAGCCCAAGTCCGCGGCCAAACCCTCCGCCAACGAACTGCGCAAATTCCGCGAGCACGTCGGCCAGCTGGAGAAAAAGGTCGTCGATCTCGAGGCCAAGCAGGCCGAGATCACCGGCGAACTGGAAGATCCGGCGACTTACGCTGACAAGGGCCGTTTCCACCACCTGAACCTGGAGTTGAGTTCCATCGTGGACCAGATCGCCACCGCAACCGGCGAATGGGAAAAAGCCGCGACCAAGCTGTCGGAGATGGAGGCCGCCGGCCGCTGAACGCGGCCGGAACGTCCAACATCCAACTCCCAACATCCAACTTCCAAGTTGGACCAACTGCTCAAGTCGTAGCTCCAAGCGTGAGCGAGTGGATGTAGGGCTCATTGGGAGCGCGACCGCCCTCGGTCGCAATTGTCCGCAATCAAGGAGTCTTCCGCATCCCTCCAACAGGGTTATTTCGCGGTGGATCCAATTCGCGAGCCCACCTGCTGCGGGTAGATTGCGACCGAGGGCGGTCGCGCTCCCTACTCCGTCATTGGATGTTGAGCGTTGAATGTTAGATGTTGGAAGTTCCGGGCGCAGCCCGGCCGCCGCCGCTCATCCGATCAATTCATCAATCAGCCCCGGTGGCACGCCCGGTTCGTTGCCGACGATGATTGCCTTGGCCAGCATCGATCGCGCCTCGGCCAATGCCGTCTCGTCATTGGCATGAATCACGCAAAGCGTCGAACCGGCCGAGACCCGCTCGCCCATCTTTACCAACCCGCTCACCCCGACCGCCGGATCCACCTTGTCCTCGGCCCGGGTCCGGCCGGCACCGAGGCGCAGAGCCGCCAGGGCCACGCCCATCGCATCGACATCTGTCACATAACCCTCAGCCGGCGCCGCCAGCGACACTTGGTGTCTGGCCTGTGGCAACCGGTTGGGTTCGTCCACCACGCGCCCATCACCACCCTGCGCGAGGATGATCTCCCGGAATTTCGCCAACGCGCGGCCGCTTGAAACCGACTTCTGCAGTTTCTCTTCGGCTTCGGTGACATCCGCGGCCACTCCGCCCAGCATCAGCATCTGGGCGCCAAGCGCCTGGGTGACCTGCCAGAGATCCGCCGGACCCTCGCCGCGCAGACAGGCGACGGATTCCGCGACCTCCAATGCGTTTCCCACGGTCCGGCCCAGCGGCTCATGCATGGCGGTAAGCAGGGCGCGGACCTGCTTGCCGCCGGCACGCCCGACCGCGACCAATGCCGACGCAAGCTGCCGCGCATCGGCCTTCGTCTTCATGAAGGCGCCACGGCCGAATTTCACGTCCAGCACCAGGGCGTCGATGCCTTCGGCCAGTTTCTTGGACAGGATGGATCCGCAGATCAGCGGGATGCACTCCACCGTCGCGGTCACATCGCGCAGGGCGTAAAGTTTCTTGTCCGCCGGCGCCAGGTCGCGGGTCTGCCCGATGAGCGCACAACCGACCTTGGCCACCTGCGCCCGGTAGGCCTCCAGGGAAAGGTCCGTGCGAAATCCCGGGATGGACTCAAGCTTGTCGAGCGTGCCGCCGCTGTGGCCCAGCCCGCGGCCGCTGATCATCGGCACCGGCACGCCACAGGCGACGACGATGGGGGCAAGCGGGATCGAGACCTTGTCGCCCACGCCACCGGTGGAGTGCTTGTCCACCTTGATGCCGGGCACAGAGGCAAGGTCGGCCACGACGCCCGAGCACATCATCGCATCCGTGTAGTGTGCGGTTTCCTCCGGCGACATGCCGCGGAGGTAAATGGCCATCAGGAGCGCGCTCAACTGGTAGTCCGCCCAGGATCCGTCCGTCGCACCACGCACAAAAGCCGCGATCTCGTCGCGGCTCAGAACCTGCCCGTCGCGTTTCCGGGCGATGACATGCTGGGGAAACATGCCCGCAGGCTACGAGCCCCGAGACCGCGGACAATGCTTATCAACAGACAGGGCAGGTCATTTGACCTGCCCTGTGTAGGATTCTCCAAATCCAGCCAGTCGCAAAAGCGCGGGAAATCGACCCGCCCAACGTGGCGCATTTCAGGCGCCGAACACAGACTTCGCGATGGAGAACGGCGAACGGGTAAGGGCCATGAGGGAGGAATGTGACTGCTTCTTGCTGGGTTTGGCGGCGGCGGCGGCGGCCGCCTCGGCCTGGGCGATTAGCTGCTCGCGATGGCTCACCTGAACCTCGCGGGCAACCAGCTTCGCCTCACGTTCCTTGAGCTGCTGATCGAGCCCCTGCAGGGTGATGCGGTCGTCGCGCAGGTGCTTCTGCTCCACTTCGAGCAGTTCCCGGGCGCGCAGCACCTTTTGCCAAGCATCCTGACGGGCCGGCTCCGTGGCGTTGGCGCGGACGGCCCAGGGATTGGCGGAGCGGCGCGGCAGGGCCTGCTGCTGGGAATGGGCCTGCTCCAACTGGTCCTGCCATTCGCGCAGACGCTCTTCATAAGCACGGAGATTCGCCTCACAAATGCGGAGGGCCTCGAGGTCGCTGTTGGTTTCGCCAAACGGGCTGATGGTGTGAACCGGCACTTCTTCCGCAGCGGCAGGATCGGTCAGCTCAAATTGCGCGGGCCGGGCGCGCTTCATCTTCAACTCAACGGGGCGGGCGGGAAAACTGATCTCGGCTTGGTGTGTGTTCATGACGGTTAGTGATTTTGTCTGTGCGCGCCCATTGTACCGCAAAGTTTCCCCCGCGCCTACGGGTCGGCCCGGGTTTTACTCCGGGTTTACCCTCAGATCCCCGATTTAGGGAATATTTTACCAACCAAACCCCAATCGTCGCCGTTCAGGCCCGGAAAATCACATCCTCGCGGTTGAACATCCGCACGCAGAACGCCAGCGCCACGCCGGCATAGAGGGTCGTCGAACCGAAAATCAGCGCGATGTACTGCCAGTGCCAGACCCCGGAAAGCATTTCCTTGCAGACGAGCGACAGATTAAGAATGGGCACGAGCGCCGTCTTCGCCGTGAGTTCGATGCCGGGCAGCATGCCGAGGACCGCCGGCATGATGATGACGATGATGAGCGGAGAAACGTAGCTCTGCGCCTCCTTGTAGCTCTTGGCGAAAAGCGCCACGGCCAGCAGCACGGCCGCGAACAGGACGGCCACGGGCAGGACCATGGCGAACACGCCGAGAACCCCGGCGGGATCAATGAAGGGGATGACACCGGCCGCCGCGGCCTTGGTGCCCGCCGCTTGGGCGGCCTTGGCCGCGCTCGCGCTCAGCATCGAGCCACCTACGACCACGCTAAGCCCCATGGAGACGAGTGAGAGCACCATGGTGGTCACCGAGGCCGTCATCACCATGAAGAATTTGCCGAGTACGATGTTCACGCGCCGCACCGGACTGCAGAGGAGCGTCTCCATGGTCCCGCGTTCCTTCTCACCCGCGGTCAGGTCGATCGCCGGATACATCGCGCCCGTGAAGCACATGATGATGATGAGATAGGGAATGACACCGCCGATGATGTTGCCGCCGACTTTTTCCGGCGGGGCCACGTTCTCGCGCCGCACCTCGAAGGGCTTGACCAGACTGGCCGGCAGACCGCGACCGGCCAGGCGCTCGGTCACGGTTCTTTCCCGCAGATTGCGGAAGAAACCCTCCACCGCGGATACGCCCAGTCCGGACTTCATCTCACTCTCATAGTGATAAAGCGTGACGGTCTGCGGGTCGCCCGACTGCAGGGCCGCCTCGAAACCGGGCGGGATCTCCACGGCGAGCCGGATCCGCTTGTTCGAAATCAGTTCGCGATAGTCCGTCTGCGACTCGACCACCCGGAACTGGGGCTCCGCGCGCAGGGCCGAGACCACGCCCGGCGAATCGGCGCCGCCCAGAATGACGAAGGACGTCGCCTCCGATCGCGCCTTCTTCATGACCTTCGCCATGATGGCGCCGGCGCCAAACATGAGGCCGGGCATCACCAGTGTGGGAATGACGATCATCGAGATGAGCGTCCGGCGGTCGCGCAGGGAATCCTTCAGCTCCTTGAGGTAGACGGTGAGAATGTGGCGCCAGTTCATGAGCGGACCTCCTTGGTCTCGAGCGCCGCGGCCAGCGCCGCCTCGCCGCCAACCGCCTTGACGAAGACTTCCTCCATGTCGGTTTCGCCGTAACGCTCCCGCAGCTGCACCAGCGTCCCTTCCGCGACCAGCCGGCCGGCGTGGATGATGCCGATGACATCGCAGAGCTTCTCCACCTCGCTCATGACATGGGTCGAGTAGATCACCGTCCGGCCGCGGTCGCGGCACTGGCGGACAAAGCGCACGATGGCGCGGGCGGTCATCACATCGAGTCCGAGCGTGGGCTCGTCAAAGATCATCACGGCGGGATCATGGATCAGCGTGCGCGCGATGGAGGTCTTCTGCTTCATGCCGGTGGAAAACTTGTCGCACCGGCGGTCGAGAAACTCGTGCATGTCCAGCTCGTCGGCCAGAAAGCGGATGCGCGCGGCGATGGCCGCGTCATCCATGTCGTGCAACTGGCCGAAGTACGCGATCATCTCCCGCGCCGTGAGCCGGCCGTAAAGGGCGGTGCTGGCGGCCAGAAATCCGACATGGGCGCGCACGGTCACCGGGTCGGCCACCACGTCGTGGCCGGCAACGCTCGCCGTGCCGCGGGTGGGCTGGATGAGCGTGGCGAGCATGCGCAGGGTCGTGGTCTTGCCCGCGCCATTCGCGCCCAGCAGGCCGTAGATCCGGCCCGGCTGGCAGGTGAAGGAGACCTCCTCGACCGCGGGGATGAGCCCGCGCTTTTTGTCGTGGAAGTGCTTGGTGAGGTTACGGGCTTCGATCATGAAATCAGGGGGCGCCGCGCGGGCGGGACGGCGGGCTCACAGGCTCATCTTCTCGCGGAATTCCTGCGCCTGCCGGCGGCTGAGCTCGATCTTGGCGCCGCCCTTGAGCTGCACCAGCAGGCCGCCGCTGAACCACGGTTCGATCTTCTCGATCCAGGAGAGGTTGATGATCTGGCGGCGGTTGGCCCGGAAGAAATACTTGGGGTCGAGCCGCTCCTCCATGGCGTTGAGCGAGCGGAAGAGCTGGGGCTGGGCCTCGTCGAAATGTACCCGCGTGTAATTGCCTTCGCTTTCCAGCAGCCGGATCTGCTTCACCTCGACAAACCAGCACCGGTCGCCCTCCCGGACAAAGACCTTGTCCTCGGCCGCGAGCGGGGCGGGTTTTTCGACGGCCGCCGGCGTGCCCCGGATCTTGACCTGGAGCCGTTCGATGGCCGCGGCCAGCCGCGCCGGATCCACGGGCTTCAGCAGATAATCGAGGGCGTTGAGCTCGAAGGCCTTCACGGCGAATTCGTCGTAGGCGGTCGTGAAGATCACTTCGGGGACCGGCGGCTCCAGCGATTCGAGCAGCTGCATGCCCGTTTCACCGGGCATCTGCACGTCGAGAAACAGCAGGTCAGGCTTCAGGGCGGTGATCTGCTCCCGGGCCTGCCTGGCATTGGTGGCCTCGCCCACGAGGGTGATGGCCGGAAAAACCGCGAGCAGGCGGCGCAGCTCATTGCGCGCCAGGCGCTCGTCGTCAATCAGCAGGGCTTTCATGGGACCGGGGGATGCTTCGCGGGCATCAGGGGGATGATGGCCTCGGCGATGACCGTGTCGGTCCCGCCGGCCCGGAGTTGCAGGCCGGCCCGGTGGCCGAAGAGCAGGCGCAGCCGCTCGGCGGCGTTGCGGAGACCGACGCCGGTGGAACCGTTGGGGCGGGCGGAGGCGACCGCGACCGTCGCTTCCGGCAGGAGTCCGGGGTTGATCACCTGGATGCGCAATTCGCCGTTCGTGCGCCGGGAAGTGATGGCAATCTCCCCGCCCTCGGAGCGCGCGGAGATGCCGTATTTCACGGCGTTTTCCACCAGGGTCTGCAGCAGCATCGGCGGCACGGGCAGCTGCAGGGTCTCGGGCGCAACGTCCAGCCGCAGGCGCAACCGCTCCTCGTGGCGCACCTGTTCCAGGGCGAGGTAGTCGTTCACGATGCGCAGCTCCTCCTCGAAGGGCACGGTTTCCAGCTGGCCGCTCTGGAGCGAATAACGCAGCAGGTTGGCGAGCTGCGTGACCGCGAGCCGGGCGCGCGCCGGATCCTCGTCAATGAGGGCGCGCAGCGAATTGAGCGCGTTGAAAATGAAGTGGGGGTTGACCTGCGACTTGAGCGCGCGGAGCTCCGACTCCTTGACCGTGGCGGCAAGCTGGGCGCGTTCCACCTCGGAGCGGCGGTAGCGGTCGGCGATGTTGTAGCCGAAGTACAGCAGCGACCAGGTCGCGTAGATCCAGACGCCGTTGAGCACCGACAGGAGGAATACCGCCGCCCAGGAAAGTTTCTTCGGCTCATCGGACTGGATCAGGAGGTACAGCGGCCAGGTGATCGCGGTCCAGAGTATGGCCAGCAGGAGCATGGCCGCCATGGCGCGCGGCAACAGGGCCGGCCAGCTCAGCTGTTTCCAACCCCGGCGGTGGATCCACATGCGGTACAGGTGGGAAAGCAG
>JBIJDP010000017.1:0-10936 GCA_044344065.1 Opitutaceae bacterium | reverse complement strand
CGCGGAGCAGTCCGTCTGGCGCGAGTTGTACGCGCGCCAGGCGGAACTGCTGCCCGGGCGGGCAGCGGACGAATTTCTCACCGGGCTCGCGGCCCTCGCGCTGGAATCCGACCGTATCCCCGCCCTCGCCGACGTCTCGGCCCGGCTGGCCCGCGCGACCGGCTGGCGGCTGGCGCGCACACCGGGGCTGTTGGATGCGCACGACTTTTTCGGCTACCTCGCCCGGCGCATTTTCCCCTGCACCGACTACGTGCGCGGCCGCCACGAACTCGACTACACTCCCGCGCCTGACTGCTTCCACGACATCTTCGGTCACACGCCGATGATCATGCACCCGCGCTTTGCCGACTTTTACCAGAAGATCGGCCAGGCCGCACTCGCCTGCACCGATCCCGCCGTCGAGGAGGGGTTGACCCGCATCTACTGGTTCACCGTCGAATTCGGGCTGATCCGGAATCCCGGCGGCCTGCGCATCTATGGGAACGGCATAATCTCCTCCTCGGGCGAGACTTTGCACAGCCTGACTGACAAGGTGACGAAACTCCCCGCCGTCCCCGAGCGCATCGCGGCCCAGCCCTACGACATCTGGCATTTTCAGGACCCGCTCTTCGTTACCGGTTCGTTTGACGAGCTCGAGGCGGAATTCGTCCGCTGGGCGCGCGGGCACCGGCTGCTTTGAGTAGTAATGATGTAATCGACGGGCAGACAGGGAGTTTGCTCCCGCTCTGAGAGCGCCGGCAAGCTGGCGGCCTACCGAAAACACGCTACGGTTGCGCAACCCTCGAGGTAGTACAGCGCCGAATGTATCGCTTCGGTTATGGCCAGTCGGAGCGTTGAAACACAATAGGGGCGCGAAGGGATCCCTCCCCTTGCGCCCTTGCCCCGCACCCGCCACTCCGGGCTTGTCGCAATCGGGTCGCGATTGCTTAGTGACCGCAACAGGTCACTGTTCCCATTCGTGCGACTACGCCGCCCAAATTCCGCCGGTTTCAGCATCATCGATGTGATGATGGGGGCGACCATTCTGGTCGTGGGGTTGATGGGCCTGATCCAGGCGGTTACCATCGGCTCGGAAATGCTCGCCACCGCCCGCCGGCAGACGCTGGCGGCGCAGATCCTGGATCATGAAATCGAGCTGTTGCGTTTCGAAACCTGGAGCACCATCAACGGATACGCCGCCGGCCCCACGACGGTGACCATCGACAGCCGTTTCCGCCAGGCCTGGAGTGCGTCCACCGCCTATGCCATCGGTGATGTCGTCGCCAGCAGCAACGTGTGGTATCGCTGCACCGCCGCCCACACCAACCAGGCGGTCACTAATGCCAGCTACTGGTCGCGGGCCACACCGGCCCAAGTCGGAGTGATGTCAGATACCAATGTCGCCCAAGGCGCCACATTTGCGCTGACCCGTACCGTGGCCAGTGTCTCCGGCGCGACCAACCTGAAAGAGATCACCCTGACCCTGACCTGGACGGTAAAGCCAAGCGGCATCACCTCCCGAACCTACACGCGGAAAAAGTCAGCCTACTTCGGCAAGTACGGGCTGAACCTAACCCTTCAGCGCTCGTGACCCACCCACGTCAACAGTCTTGCACCGGGTTCACCCTCGTCGAACTGCTCGTGGGCATGAGTCTTGCGCTGATCGTCATGACCGGCGTGCTTTCCACGTTCACTTTTCTGGGCCGCAACCTCAATCGCCTGACCAACCAGCAGCAATTGGAATCCGAGGCGCGCCGGGCGCTGGCGTATTTCGGTCAGGACGTCCGCGTAGCGTGCGCACTGACAAGTCCCGGAGACACCACCGTCACCCTGACACAGCTCACGAGCACTGGCACCACCGATACGGTATATAATTACTACTCCAGCGCGACCACCGTCAGCGGCGTGAGCATCCCCGCCGGCAGCCTGACCCGAACTGCTCCTGCGGATGGCACTCCCGTGATCCTGTTGCGGAACCTACTCAGCTTCGATTTTGACTACGCCGACATGAGTGACAACGCCGTGACCGACTTCACTAACAAGGTGTCCAGCATCAAGAAGGTTGCGATGGAGTTCCACTCACAGACCGGCGTCAGCGCCAACGGCACCCTGACGCCTGTTTACCAAGGGGCCTCACCCTTCCTGGTCATTCGCAACAAAGCCCTGCTCGAATGATGCCTCCCGTCCAGCACAAGCAGAAAGGCTCCATCGTCCTCGTCGCCCTGTGCTTCGTGGCCGTGATGGCCATTTCGGTCACCACCTACCTCACGCTTAGCAGCCGGGCGATGAATCTCAGCGCCCGCTCATTCAACTCCGGCCTGAGTGCCCAGGTGGCGGAAGCCGGAATGGAACTGGCGATGTCCGCGCTCAACAATAGCAACTGGACTGGCTGGACGACCAGTGGCGCGACCGCCACCCGCACACACACTCCCGCCACGAACTACGGCTTGAGCATCACCGCCTCGGTGAAGATTCTTGTCACGAATCGCAACGTCTCCACCTGGCGCAGCGCGACGAGCTATACCGCCGGAAATCTCGCCTGGTACAATGGGCAGTGGTACCTCTGCACCAGCGCCACCGGCCCCACCTTGGTCCGACCTCCCGATGATAATGCAGCTTGGACCAGTGCCCCCGGAGATTGGAGTGCCACCACGCTCTACGCTGCGGGTGATATCGTCACCTGGAACGGCACGGTCTACCGCTGCTTGCTCAGCCACGCCAGCAAGGTGCCGCCGGAAACCAACTATTGGAGCGTTTCCAGCACGGCGGCTTGGAGTGCCTCGACTTCCTACTCCGCCAACGATACCGCCCTGTACGGTGGCACGGTCTACAAGTGCGTTACGGCGCACAGCGCCCAAACCCCGACCAACACTACCTATTGGGCCGGTCCGCCGGTGATCTACGCGGAGGGTAACATCTCGGTCCCAAGCAACAACCCGACGCAAAAGATCCAGCTCCGCGCCGAGTTCATTCCCGCCCCGCTGTTTCCCAATGCCGCGGGGGCCACCAATTCGACCACCAGTATCAGCATCGCCTCCAGCGGCTTGATCGAAAGCTACAACTCGAACCTGCTGCAGCCGGTGCAGTGGTCCGCTTCGAGCAGCTACGTGGCCGGAGCTGTGGTCTTTTATCCGGCCAGTGGCTTATACTATCGCGCCCTGGTCGCCCACTCCAACCAGGCCCCGGTGGTTTCCGGTGGTACCAACTACAACTACTGGACTCCAGCCGTCCCCTCGTACCGGGCATGGAACTCCTCGGTGAGCTACGCGATCGGCGATCTGGTGACTTATTCCGGCAAACTCTACCGCGGCACAGCCGCTAACTCCAACCAGGTGCCGCCGAACAGCAGCTACTGGGTCGAACAAATGGAATATGTCGCCTGGAGCTCGACCAAGGATTATCCGGTCGATGCCCTCGTGATGAATGCAGCCGGCACGGTCTACCGGAGCAAGATCACTCCCAATCTGAATCAGGTGCTTACTAACACCACCTACTGGGAGGTGCACAATCTCGGGACCAATCCAACAACCTGGGTCAATGGCACCAGCTATCTCGTGAATGACTTGGTCTCCGATACCGGCATCTACTATCGCTGTATCCAGGCGCACACCGCCAGCGCATCCCGGACCACGAGTGACGCCGGCTATTGGGCGCGGGAATTGGTCGGCTATCCGGTCTGGAAATCCGGCGTGACCTACTCGGTAGGCAATGTCGTCTTCTACCAGCCGCCAGCCATCAACAGCCTGCAGGGCAGCGGCATGTTGTATCGCTGCCGGAGCGCACATACCAGCAGCCCGACTGACACCCCGGCATTCACGCTAACCTCCCCTTCAAACAAGTGGGAGGTCGGCACGGTCAATTTTGCCACCTGGACCTCGACCACGGGCTACCGCGTGGGTGACGTGGTCTTTTATCCGCCCACCGGCCTGCAATACCGCTGCAAGACTGCGCACACCAATCAGGCACCGATCGTCTCTTCAGCCACAAACACAACCTACTGGGAAAACACCGGCCGGGCCTACACCGCCTGGTCATCATCCACGACCTACAGCGTGGGCGCCGTTGTGTTCAATGCGACCAACGCCACGGTCTATCGCTGCATCCAGGCCCATACTAATCAGGCACCGCCCAATGCTTCCTATTGGACCCAACTCGGCGCGGATTTCGCCCATTGGTCCGGCACGGCCGCCTACAGTGTCGGTGACATCGTCTACAAGACCTCCAATCAGACGGTCTACCGCTGCATCAGTGCGCACACCAACCAAGCGCCGCCCAATGCCACCTTTTGGTCCACCGCCTTGCAGGGTTACTCAGCCGTGGTCGCGGCCCCGGCGGTCAGGAGCACGAGCACCGCCGTGATCCGTGGTTACGTGAACGCCACGACCACTACTTTTGGTTCCAACGCGATCGTGCAGGGACCCGCCAGTCCGGCCTCGCCCAAGGTCGACCCCTTGCGCGTCTTCAGCAATCCATTCGTCCCGCAATTTAGTCCGCCCGCTTCTTATGCCGCGCTGAGCAGTTCCGGCAGCGACCTGCCCGAAAGCGAGGGCAACGGCACACGTCTTTATGAAGGCGCTCGCACCCTGGGCACCCCGGGCGCCACCAGCCCGTCGGTCTACAACATCACTGCCACCTACTATGGCGGCGGTTCCTCGACAACCTCAGGCCTCTATCTGGACACTTCAACCGATGCATCATCGCGCGACAGCAACGACGTCCTCAACATCGTTGGCCCCGTGATCCTCAACGTCTCGGGCATCCTCTACACCTCGCCCGGCCGCATCATTATCGCCCCCACCGGCTCGCTGGAGATCTATTTCTACACCAGCCAGCTATACCTTGGCGATAGTACCACCACCACTGGCGGCGGCATCGTCAACCAGACCTTCCGGCCGGCCAAAATGCTGCTGGGTAGCGCCAGTACCTACAATTCATCCAGCTACCACTACCTCTGGCAATGGCAGCCCTTCCATGGCCTGATCTACATGCCCAACGCCTACCTCCACAAATGGAACAGTAGCTACAGCGGCGAACTCTACGGCGCATTGTCGGCCAAGACGGTCTATTTCAACCACGCCGCCACGCTCGATTACGACACGGCCCTGCGCACCGCCGGCAGCATCGGCACCTACATCGAGCAGCCTTATCAGATCACCTCCTGGCGCGAGCTCACCGATCCCGCGGAGCGCATCTCGCTTTGACCGGAACCGCCGCTCCGGCCGCCTGACCAAGGTGCCGCCGTCGTCCCGGCCACGGCCTGACCGTGGTTGACGACCCGTCCGTAAAGATGCGTACTGTGAATCGCTTGAATCCCCCGCGCCGCCGGCCCATTTTCCTGTCTCCATCAAAATTACAGCGCCATCTTGTCCATGGATAGCCACCGCTTGCCTGGATCCGCATGCCAGCCTGAGGATTGCAAGGGAAGCCACCGATCCCCGCGAGCCACGCCCTCGCGCAATTATTCGATTGTGTCCGCACCCATCCGTGCAATCCGTGGTTTCAACTGCGTTTTTCCCTAGTCGCGCTCCCCGCGCATCGTGAAACTGCCTTCCCTCAATCTCTCCCGCCAGACCCGCAGCGGTGTCCTGTTCAACCACACGGACAACCAGCTGCAGCTTGCACGCCTGCGCCTGAACGAGACGCCGGTGCTGATGGACAGCCTGGCGGAAATCCCCCCGGCGGACGAAGCCGCGGTCGAGCACTGGTCTGAGGCCCACGTGCAGGAGAAGGACAGCCGCGGACGACTGCCGGCCTACTGCGGCTTCCACCCCGTGGAGCGCGTCATCGCCCGCGTGCAGATCAACACGCGCCGCCTCGGGGAGCCCGATTACCTGGCCGCCCTGGTTGCCGAGCAGGCCAAGATCACCTCCGCCAAGGAATGGCTCATCCGCGTCCTCAATCCCCTGGACGGCACTCCCCTCGCCAACGACGGCACCATCCGCCCCGGCCTGCTGTTCGGCGTGCCGTGGTCCGCCATCCGGGTCACGCAGGACCGGCTACTCGATCTCGGGCTGCGCCCCCGCGGGCTCGAGGTCACCACCCTGCCGTTGCTCGGCATTCTCACCCAGCACATCGCCCAGACCGGCTACAAGCACGCCGTCGCCGTCTGTGAAATCGAGCGCGACCAGACGCGCGTCTACATCATCGCCAAGGACGGCATTCACACCCTGCAGCCGCTGCCCTATGGCCTGGCCTCGGTCATCGAGACGGCGATGAAGGAGCTCAGCACTCCGGACCTCGAATCCGCCCGCGCCCAGCTGCTCGAGCCCGACGAGGCCACCCTCGAACAAGGCCGCCGGCTCGTGCGCCTGATCTCGCGCCACCTCAAGCCCGCCGTGGACCAGTTCGAGCTGCAGACCGGGCACCGCATCGACGAACTCTACTGCGGACAGCTGCCCGACCACCTGCACTGGCTCAGCCACAAGCTGGGAGAAGCGGTGGACCTCCCCCTGCTTGAGCCCGCCCTCCAGGCCGCCAGCGTGCAGTTCCTCACGGAAGGTGCGACCGTCGGCCAGCAATGGCTGGCCGCCCTCAGCCTGCTCACCACCTTCAACCAGTCGGTCGCCACCGGCAGCCGTGCGCCCAGCCCCGTGACGGACCTGCCGGCCGCCGGCGCCGCCTGGCATGTGGACTGCCGCCTCATCACCGAGCTGCCCGAGGACAGCGTGGTCGGCACCCGCTTCCTCATCAATGCGGTCTTCGGCGGCATCACCCTCGGGGTCGGCCTCGGCTTCGGCTGGCTGGCCTACACCAACTTCGAACTGCGCAGTCAGATCAACACCTGGGAGCGCCGCATGGCCGAAAACGCCGCGGAGTTGAAGCAAATCGAGCAGGTGCAGGGACAGTTTGCCAAGGACAGCGCCCGGGTGGATGAGGCCTACGAGCTGATGCACCAGTCCATGCTGGTGTCGGAGTTCACCGCCCTGCTGGGCCAGAGCCGGCCCGCCCAGGTGGTTTTCGAAATGATCGAGACCGGCGGCGCCGACGTCGTCATGCTGCGCGGCAGCCTCCGCGAAAACTCCGAGCGCGCCAGCCGACTGCTGGGCGCCTACGTGGACAGCCTGCGCGCCCACCCCAAGCTCGGCCCGCTCTGCCGTGAAATCGTCCTGACCAGTCTGGAACGCCGCGAGGCCGACGATAACCTGACCTTCGAGATCACCTTCCGGCTGCAACTCCCGCCCACGTCACCATGAGACCCCAGGCCGCCACTTTCCTGCGCCGGAACGCCTTCGCCGTCAGCTGCACCCTGATCATTTTGGTCCTCGTCGGCGGCGGTTGGTGGCTCTGGCATGACCTGGGCAAACAGGAGGAGACCCTGCACGTGCGCACCCTGCAGGGTGAGGTCGAACTCGAGATCATTGCCACGAGTCCGCTCCTGCGCGAGGCGCTCAACCAGGCCCACGCCGCCGTCACCCGCATCGACAGCAACCTCGCCGTCGCGAGCAACCTCGCGGACAACCTGGGTTACTTTTACCAGCTCGAGGAGAAGACCCGGGCCCGGATCCGCGGGCTCAACCAGCTCACCACCAGCGGTCCGGCCGAGGATGAGCGCGCCGTTTACCGGCCGATCCCGTACACCATGGAGGTCAGCGGCACCTATGCGCAGGTGATGGATTTTCTGCAGAGCCTCGAGTCCGGCCCGCGCCTGGTGAAGGTCCGCTCCTTCAATTTCCGCCGCGCCGACACCGCCTCCGGCAACGTCCTCCTGCAGCTCGACCTCGTCGTCCTCGGCAAAGCATGAAACGGCGCCTCATCATCATTCTCAGCCTGCTTCTCGCCGCCGCCAGCGCGCCGGCACAAGTCCCGCAGGTGAATGCCAAGCTGCTCAAGCGCACGCAGGAACGCATCAAGGCGCTTTACCAGTACCACGACAACCGCCCGGCCGCCCCGGGGGATCGCGGCAATCCCTTCCGTATCGGGGGCGAGGTGGTGGACCCGCAGGCGTCCGACCAGCCCGGCGACAACAGCGTCAACACCGTCGGACGCGACATCGAGCTTCTCCGCCAGGCGGCCGCCACCATCAAGATCACCGGCGTCGTCAACATCGCCAAGCGCATGCACATCGCGGTCAACAAGTCCACCTACCGCGAAGGCGGCCTCATCCCCGTGCAGCTCCCCGGCGAAATGGTTTTCCTGCGGGTGGTCGCGATCACCCAGAAAAGCGTCACCCTCCGGCTCGGCGAGGCCGAGGAAACCCTGAAGTTCTGAGCGGGCCCCGCCCGCGCGCCCGACGGTAGGAGCGGCTTTACGCCGCGAGGTCCTGTGGGCCGGTCCACGCGATTACCAACGATAACCTCCCGAAGAGATGCCTTCCTCGGTGTCTTGGGTAGGGCCCGGCCTCCCGACGGGCCGGGAATGGCGAACTCACGCCGGACCGCCCGTCCGGAGGCCGGGCGCTACCCATAGCAGAGTCACTTCTTTGGGCCTCCTCATAAGGGTGCGTCTTCAAATCCCATTCGTGCCGCCGGAACATGACTTGCATCAAGGTCACCTCACGGCGACTTAGGCATGATCACCCCGATGACCGAACGATCCGCCAGCATCCGCGAACTGCTCCTGCCGAAGGAACACGGCAGCTGGTCGCTCGCCTTCGAGCCGGTGGCGCTCGGCCTGCTCGTGGCCCCCTCCCTGGCCGGCGGGGCGCTGGCCGTGGCTGCCGCCGCGGGATTCCTGGTGCGACGACCGCTCAAGCTCGCCGTCACCGCCGTGCCCGATGATCCCCGTCGCCAGCCAGCCCGGCGCTGGGCCGCAGCCTTCATGCTCGGCGCCGCCAGTGCCCTCGCCGGCGCGGCGGCCCTCGGCTCCGCCGGGGCGCTCTGGCCGCTGGCCCTGGCCGCACCGTGCGGACTCCTCTTTCTCTGGTTCGATCTGCGCCAGGCCATGCGCGAGGCCGAGGCGGAGCTGGCGGGCAGCGTGGCGTTTGCCCTGCTGCCGGCGGCATTCGCCTCTCTGGCCGGCTGGCCCGCCCCGGCCGCCCTCGCCTTGGCCGTGGTCATGCTCGCCCGCAGCGTGCCGACGATCCTCACCGTCCGCGCCTTTCTGCGGCTGAGCAAGGTCCGGCCGGTGACCGCCTTCCCCCCGCTGGCAGCGGCCGGGATCGCCTTCGCGGCGGTCGGCGGCCTGGCGCAGGCGGGTCTGCTGCCAATCGCCGCCGTGGCGCTGAGCGCCGTGCTCTGGCTGCGCACCGGCTGGCTCGTCACCGCCCTGCGACCCGCCTGGACGGCCCGGCGCGTGGGCATGATGGAAGCCTTGCTCGGTGTGGCTTACCTCGCGATTCTGTATCTGGCGTTTCCCCAACGCTAAATCCACACCCCGGCGGCTTGCTTGACCTGCGTCAAGGCACGCCGACCACACCTGCACTAAAATGGCAGCCACACCTGCCTTATCCACATGAGAACTCCCCACACCTCCTCCGCCTTGCTGCTGCTCAGCCTGGCCCTGCTTGTCCCGACTGGCCATGCCAGTGAAGGCCCCTCCGATACGAAGGGTCCCGTCCTCCTTCCGGCGGACGTCCTCGCGCTGCCCGTCGAGCAGGCCATTCTGACTTCCCCGCCGCACGTGCCGCCGGCCATCACCCGCAAGCACGCCGCCCGCGTCGTCGTGCACCTGGAGGTGCGCGAGGAGGTCATGCGCCTGGCCGACGGCGTCGAATACACCTTCTGGACCTACGGCGGCACCGTCCCCGGCTCCTTCATCCGCATCCGCGAGGGCGACGTGGTCGAGTTCCACCTCGACAACCACCCGTCCTCCAAGCTCCCGCACAACATCGACCTGCACGCCGTCACCGGCCCCGGCGGCGGCGCGGCCTCGACGTTCACGGCCCCGGGGCATTCGTCGCAATTCACCTTCAAGGCGCTGAACGCCGGCCTCTACGTCTACCACTGCGCCACGGCCCCCGTGCCCATGCACATCGGCAACGGCATGTACGGCCTGATTTTGGTCGAACCCAAGGAGGGCCTGCCGAAGGTGGACAGGGAATACTACGTGATGCAGGGCGAGTTCTACACCACCGGACGGTTCGGTGAGGAAGGCCTGCAGTCCTTCGACATGGCCAAGGCCATTGACGAGCGTCCGCCCTACATCGTCTTCAACGGTTCCGTCGGCTCCCTCGTCGGCGACAAGGCCATCACTGCCAATGTCGGCGAGCACGTCCGCATCTACTTCGGCGTCGGCGGCCCGAACGTCACCTCCTCCTTCCACGTCATCGGCGAGATCTTCGACAAGCTCTGGCCCGAGGGCGGCACCAAGTACATCCAGGAAAACGTCCAGACCACGCTGGTGCCCTCCGGCGGCGCCACGGTCGTCGAGTTCAAGGTCGACGTCCCCGGCACCTTCATCCTCGTCGACCACTCCCTCACCCGCGCCTTCAACAAGGGCGCCCTCGGCATGCTCAAGGTCAACGGCCCCGAGGACCGCGTCATCTACTCCGGCAAGGAAATCGACGCCGTCTACCTCGGCGCGCAGGCTGAGGCCGGTTCCGAATCCGCCAAGCGCGAGGCCCAGCTCAAGGCCAAGATTGCCGCCGAGATCAAGTCCAACCCCACCATCGCCGGCCTAACGAAGGAAATGCAGATCGAGAAGGGCAAGCAGGTCTACATGGGCCTCTGCTTCGCCTGCCACCAGCCCGACGGCAAGGGCCTCCCCGGCGCCTTCCCTCCGCTCGCCCAGTCCGACTACATGCTCGCCGACCGCGACCGCGCCATTCGCGTCGTGCTGAAGGGCATGTCCGGTCCGGTCACCGTCAATGGTGTCACCCTCAACAGCGTGATGCCGCCGCAGGAAGCCGTCCTCACCGACCAGCAGATCGCCGACGTGCTGACCTATGCCTTCAACACCTGGGGCAACACCGGCGACGCCTTCAAGGCCGACCACGTGAAAAACATCCGCAACGAATCCCGGTAATACTTTTAACCACGGATCACACGGATTGCACGGATAGTGGAATAGAGCCCCGATC
>JBIJDP010000490.1:0-3061 GCA_044344065.1 Opitutaceae bacterium | reverse complement strand
AAATCAGCACGTTTAGCGTACTATACTCTGGTCATGGGGTAGCGCCCGGCCTCCGGACGGGCGGTTCGGTGTGCGCACGCATAACGCGGCCCGTCCGGCCTGCCCACCGTAGGCCAGGCGAAGAAGGGAGGCCGGGCCCTGCGCACGGAGGCAAGCTGTATGGGTTGTGTCTCGGAGCTTTCATTCAGTCGGCTCAACGACGACTTCGGTCTTGATCGAATTGGCAATGAAGCACTGCTCGTGCGCCAGGTGATGCAACCGCGCCTCCTCGGCCGGCGGCGGCCGCCCGGTGGCGCCGTAGGTGATGGCCGGGCGGAGCGTGATCGTACTGACCCACGGGACGCCGCGCTCGTTCTTGGTCATCACCCCCACGGCCTCGTCGCGATAACGCTCCACCTCAAGCCCCGCCCGCGCGGCGAGAAACACGAAGGTCAGCATGTGGCAGCTCGCCACGGCGGCGACGAAGGCCTCCTCGGGGTCCACGTTCGCGGGATTGGACCATGGCACCGGCACCACGGCTGGCGAAGGCGAGGCCGGCACGGTGACGCCGCCATCAAAGCTCCACGTATGCTCGCGCGAGTAGCGGCCCTTCAGGAAATCCGGCCCGCTGCGCTGCCAGTCAATGGTGGCCCGGTGTTCCGACATGGAGGGAGGACCGGGCTTACACCGGCTTGAGCACGGCCTTCACGATCTCGCCGCTGTGCATCTTCTCGAACGCCTCGTGCCAGGCCTCGAGCCCCCAGATGCCGCCGAGGACCGGCCGCACGTCGAGCTGGCCCGAGGCGAGCAGCGCGAGGACGCGCTCCCACAC
This sequence comes from Opitutaceae bacterium, assembly GCA_044344065.1. Taxonomy (GTDB): domain Bacteria; phylum Verrucomicrobiota; class Verrucomicrobiia; order Opitutales; family Opitutaceae; genus UBA2377. The sequence continues at coordinate 2,250 of JBIJDP010000490.1, read as the reverse complement.
CGGCCAGTTGTGACTGAAGCTGCCCTGCAGCGTGATGTTTTTCTGCACCAGCGGATCGAGGGAGAAGTTCAGCGGCTGCGGACCCCAGCCCACCTTGCTGATCCACCCGTTCGGCCGCACCAGTTCCAGCGCGATCTTCAGCGCGGCCGAGGCCCCGGCGGCGTCAATCACGCCGTCCACGCCCAGCCCGTCGCGCTGCTTCGCCCACGCGGAGGCATCGCCGATGATGACTTCGCAGCCGTAGGCTTTGGCTTTTTCGAGCCGGATCTTGTCGCGCTCGAGTCCGACCAGCGCGACCTGCGCCCCGGCGAGCCGCGCCATGGCCGCGCAGAGAATGCCTATCGGCCCCGGGCCGAGCACGATCACGCGGTCGCCGGGCCGGATCTTCGCATTGTTGATGACGGCGTTGTAGGCCACGCAGCAGGGCTCCGTGAGCGCAGCATGCTCGATCGCCAATCCGGCCGGCACGCGGTGCAGGCAGCGGGCGGGAACGCGGACGAAACGCGTCATCGCGCCGTCCACGCCGTAGCCAAAGCCTTTGCGGGTCGGATCAAGATTGTAGAGGCCGGCGCGGCTGAGCGGACTGTCGGCATCAATGACCGCCGCGGTCTCGCTGACGACCCGGTCGCCTTCGGACCAGTTTTTCACCGCGGCGCCTTTCGCCGCGATCACGCCGCCGAACTCATGGCCAAGCACGACGGGATAATTCACCTTCCAGCTGTGCGAGCTGGTCCATTGGTGGAGGTCGCTGCCGCAGACGCCTACAGCCTCGACGGCCAGGATCACATCGTCCGGACCCGGATCGGGCCGGGTGAATTCGCGCAGCTCGACGCTGTGGGGTTCGGCGGAATAGTTGACGACGGCGGGGCTTTTCATGGGGAAGGTTTTCCGACGGGCACGTCGCCGTAACCATGCACGCGCTCGCAGATGATACGCAGCGTGCCTTCGAGGTTGCCGTCGGCGGTCCGGAATGCATCCGCATCCACCGCCAGCGGGGCGCCGATCACGACGAGGGGCGCACCGTACTCGGGCGTGCGCACCGCCTGTTCGAGGGTTAGGCCGCCGACGGCCTGCACGGGCACGCGCACGGCCTGGACGACCTCGCGCAACTGGTCGAGCGGGCTCGGCATCCGCCAGCCGGCGGCAGCGATGCCGCGGCGCTCGTCGTAGCCGATGTGGTGGATCACAAAATCGCAGCCCAGGTCCTCGATGAAGCGGGCGCCGGCCACCATGTCGGGGCAGCCGAGGTTGTCGCCCATCACCTTCACGCCGTGGTCGCGGCCGGCCTTGACGACGCACTTGAGCGTTTCCTCGTGCGCCCGGGCCATGACGACCACATGCGTGGCCCCGGCCTTCGCCATCATCTCGGCCTCGAGGTAGCCACCGTCCATCGTCTTCAGATCGGCGACAATCGGTACGCCGGGAAACCGTTCCCGCAGCGCCCGCACGCCGTGCAGGCCCTCGGCCAGAATGAAAGGCGTGCCCGCCTCCAGCCAGTCCACACCGGCCCGCCGGGCGAGCGTCGCGGTGGACAGGGCTTCATTGATGTCGGTCAGGTCCAGGGATATCTGCACAACGGGGCGCATGGGAAGTCACACATAGTTGGGCCGGGACGCCGAGTGCGTCAACGCTGCGGCCCGACTACAGGTAGAAAGTCCCATGGATGACATCATATTCATCGTATCACCATTGCAGCGCCGCACCTTGGTGCGTGCCTTGGCGCCGGGAATGGGGAACACGTCGCCAGTGCGAGAGTTAAACAAGGCCGGACCAAGGAATGAACCGCTACACGTCACGGTAGGCAGCCCGCTTGCGGGCGCGGGTTGGGCGCGCGCAAGCGCGCTGGCCTACCGAGGTCAACGCCGGGGTGCCCGCCGTCCTTCGCCCCAGAGTTTCATCGCCTCCCGGAGGCCTATGCCACATATGTCCGCTTTGTCCCATGGCGACGGTGACGGGCATCCACTAAGCTCCGCTGATTCGCCGGTTATATCCATGCCTCTCCCCCAAACCGCCCTGATCCCGCAACCGCAACGCTGCACCTTGTTGGAGGGCGCGGCGTTCACGCTGACCAAGGACACCTTGATTCACGCCTCCGGTGTGCTGGCTCCCAGTGCGCAGCAACTCGCGTCCCGCCTGCGCGCGGGCACCGGCTGGGCACTGCCCGTCGTGGCCGGGCCCGCTGCCGCCACCGGCGGCGGTTCACGGATTGAATTCCGCCTCGCACCCGCGGCGCTGCCCGGACCCGAGGCC
>JBIJDP010000488.1:0-3071 GCA_044344065.1 Opitutaceae bacterium | reverse complement strand
CGGCTGCGGTCACTCACGGGCATCTGCAGATCGAGCCAGGCCGCGGCGGAACCGCGCAGATTGGCCGCCGACGCCAAGTCGGTGCCGGTTTTTCGCGCCAGCGCCCGGATGAACGGGAACATGCTGCGGGAGCTTTTTTCCCAGTAGCCGGAACCCTCGGGATAAAAACCGTCGGCCCGATAGAATTCAAGGAACCGCCGGCCGGAATATTCGGCCATATCAAGCCAGCGGGGCGCGCGCGGATCCTTGTCCATCAGCGCCAGCGCGCCGATGCCCAGTCCGGCGATCATCAGTCCCTTGATGTTGGTCTTGTCCAGAATGTAAGGCCAGCGGCTGAGATCCAGGTCGAAGTGTTCGGCGCGCCAGTCGGTCTTGCCCTCGGGATAACGCAGGTCGTTCAGCGTGTGATAACTGGCTTCGCAGCCTTTTTCCGCGAGGGCGGCGATCAGCGCGGCCTTGTCGGTCTCCCCGAGCCGGTCGCCCAGCCAGTCCAGGGCATAGGCCGCGCTCATGGCCGCATGCGGTCCGAAGTCCACGCCCAGCGTGCGGCCATCGGCATCGTGGAAAATATCCCATCGCGGATAGGCGATGAGTTTGCGCAGCGCCTTTTCGGCATGGGCGGCGCTTTCGAGGCTTCCGGTCACGGCATAAATGAACGACTCGCGCTGGAGGATGTCCCCCACCCGGACGATGCCGGCGCAATCCGGGCCGGCGGCGAGGCTGTCGAGCCAGGCGCCCTCGGCCGCGCGATCGACCTCCCGCTGCGTTTTCCACCAGCCGGCCAGATATGGACTGGCGAGATTTGACTGGATGCGCGGCAGATCGGAACGGTCAAACAGCAGGCCGATCGAGGGGCTGCCGGCGGATGGCGCGGCAACGGCTAGACCCAGCCAGGACGTGACGCCACAGAACAGGAGCAACAATCGTGTTTTCATGGCCACCCGTAGTCTGCGCCTTACGCCGGGCAAGGTAAAGGCGGATTGTGGCGACCCAATGCCCATGGGTGTTTTCAAAGCCGGCATAAGGCGGGGCGTCACGTTCGACGCGTCACGGCTGACACCTCACCACGGGCCAGCTCCTCTGCTGGCAGCTGATGCCTTGACCCGTGAAATCCTGCTGCCCTTCACGAAACCCAGCCGCTAGTTTCGCAACACCAGCCCATATGCCCAAGATCCCTGCCATTGTTTTTCGCGACGCCAATGCCGTCGGAATCGAGGAATTTCCCCGCCCGACGTGTGCGCCGGGCACCCTGCTCTGCCGCACGCGCTACAGCACCATCTCGCCGGGGACCGAACTGCGCACGCTGCGCGGTGAGCAGCAGGGCGCCAGGTTCCCGCTGATTCCTGGCTATGCCTGGGTTGGCCAGGTCGAGGATATTGCGGCCGACGTGACGGGATTTGCGCCCGGCGACTGGGTGTGCGGTCGCGCATCCGCCCCGTTCGAGGGGATGGGTTCGACCTGGGGCGGCCACGCCGCTTTTCATGCCACGCCGGTCAGCGGCTATGCGGCGGCCGTGAAGCTGCCGTCGCAGGCTAATCCGCTGGACTATGTCCTGACGGAGCTGGCGGCCATCGCGTGGCGCGGGGTTTCGATGTGCCTGCCGTCGCGAAATGAAACGGCCGTGGTGTGCGGCCAGGGGATCATCGGCGCGCTGGCGACGCTCTGGCTGTTGCAGGCCGGCGTGCGGGTGGTGGCAGTCGAACTGGACGCCACCCGTCTGGAGCGTGCGTGCCGACTCGGGGCTTTGACGGTGGACGGTCGCGCCAAGGATGCCACGGCGGAGGTGAAAGCCCTCACCGGCGGACCCGTTGACATCGCCGTCGAGGCCTCGGCGAGCATGGCGGGGGCGCGACTGGTGGCCTCGCTGCTGCGCTGGCCGCACGCCTTCAACCAGGCGATTTCCTACCGCCCCGACGAAGGCGCGGAACGCACCAATTACTGGCCGAGACTCTGTCTGCTCGCGTCCTACACGCAGACGCTGGAACTACCGCCGGCGGGCCTGATCGAGACCGAAGGCGCGCTGGTGCTGCGTCCGCGCGACCGTCGCGTGGCGGACCGCTGCGAAATAGTGGAGCGCACGCGGAAAGGGCTGCTGCGGGTCGCGGACTTTGTGGAGCCGCCGCGACCATTCAGCGAGGCGCCGGAGCTTTACCGCCAGCTGCGCGACGAGCCGGCCAAGGCCCTGACCTTCATCCTGGCGTGGCCGTGATCGGGGGGATCAGGCCGGACCACCAAGTCGCCGCCGGCGGTGCCGGTTTCCCACCACGGTCCGGGCGGCAGCCCGGCGCTTTGACGATCCGTCACCCGGGTTCGACGGGCGCAGGAGACTACAGGAAGAACGTCTGCGTCAGTTACCGGATTGCCATGCGCGCGTGCGCTTGATTCGCCTGATGGCGCTCATGCACCTCACTGCCATCAACAGTGCCGAAGCGATCTTCGAACCGTTCTTCGATCCGCACCTGCGGGAAATCGAACACTGGACCATCGATGCTCCGGGGGCCACCGGCACCAGCCATGCCCCCGGCTGGGCGTTTTACACCTACCAGTGGGAGAAACCTGCCGCCGACGGGCTCGTGCTGCGCATGCGGCGCCGCTACGAGGCGCTCGATTGCGCGGAGTACGAGCGGCTCGTCGTCTGCATCAACCTCCCCGAGGACAGCATCATCACGCTCACCGCCGAGACCGATGCCGGACCTCGCCGTCGCACCGGCGAGCGGACTGGCGCCTTGCGCCGCGAGGAATGGCTCCCGCTGGACGGGGCGCAGCGCATCCACGCCCTCACGGTCGAGGTGCGCAACCCCCGGCCGGTTGCGGGCTCCAGCTGGCTGCTATGGTTCGGACTGCAGCACACCGGCCGCCTCAAGTCCCACCTGGCGCAGTGGTCGAACTACGACGAACGCTGGGACAAATACCTCCAGCCGCCGGAGTTTGAGCCGTTGTTCCAGCCCACCTACGGGCTGCTGATCAACGCCGGGGAGCTTGAGGATGTGCGCCGTGAATTCGCCCATTCTCCCGTGACGGCTGAGTTGCGCGCCGGCGCCGACTATGCCCGCCCGATGCGCCCCGAGAGC
>JBIJDP010000561.1:0-2720 GCA_044344065.1 Opitutaceae bacterium | reverse complement strand
CATCAAGTGGGGCACGCAGGTGGACCTGAAAAAACTTGAGGAGGCCTATTTCCAGACCCGCGTGCTCACGAAGCAGCAATACGAGTCCATCATCCGCCTGCTCTCGATTTTCGCGCAGCACCTTTCGAGCCTCAGCAACCAGCTCACCGTCCGCGACCAGACGGCCGAGTCTCCCACCGTCTCCAAGGCGCGGCTCTACATCACCGAGCACCAGGACGAGGCCATCTCGCTCAACCAGGTGGCCCAGGCCGTGAACATGAGCGCCTTCTATTTCTGCAAGACCTTCAAGAAATCCACCGGGCTCACCTTCACCGACTATCTCGCGCGGGTGCGCATCGAGAAGGTCAAGAACCTCCTGCTCAATCCGCACAAGCGGATCAGCGAGGCCGCGTACGAGGCCGGTTTTCAATCCCTGTCACAATTCAACCGGGTCTTTCGCAAGATCGCCGGCGAGGCGCCGACCGCCTACCGTGACCGCATCCACTCCGGCTCAGTGCGCTGAGGCCGCCGCGGCGCCCGTGTGGGCATGCCGATGCTGACACACCGCGCAAAACGCCCCGATTTCCCGGCTGGCGATGTATTCGATGGCGAGCTTGAGGAAGGCCAGGTCCGCCTCGTGGCGGTGCGCCGGCCGGTGGGAGAGTTCCACCTGCGTCAGCACCAGGCCCTCGATCAGCACCTGCTCCATCGTGGCGAAATAGACCAGCAGCGGGTTGAGCCCGCAGGTGCAATCCGGCCGGGCCGGCGCCCCCTGCAGCCGGTGGGAGGTGAACTTCAGGGCCTCGAACACGCGATCGAGGGTCCAGTCCATCATGAAGATCAGCGCCTCGGGATTGGCCAGCGGCGAGGAGGCCCGTTCCGTGCGCAGCAGGGTTTCCCAGTGTTGCCGCATTTGCGGGCGCCGGGCGCGCAATGAGTTGAACACTTCTTCCTGCATGATGCCCACTATGTCAGGCCCGCGCCAAAGCTGCTTCGCATCGCTTGCCCAAGCGTGCGCATCTTTTGCGACGCAAATCTTGGTCAGTACAATATATGCACAAGCCTCGGCAACCTGTGCGGAGCCTTGGACCCCGCGCTAAGCTAAACTTTTGCCGTCAGTAACCCCGTCGCATCACACCATGCACACTCATTCCCTATTGTCCGAACACGAGCCGACCGAGGCGGAAATCCAAAAGGCCGCCTATTATATCTGGCTGGCCGGCGGCTGCCTGCCGGGCCGCGATCTCGAAAACTGGTTCGCCGCCCGGGAATATCTCAAGCATCACCACGGCCGGGCCGGCGCCCGCGCCAAGGCGGCCGGCGCCACGAAGGACGCCCCCTTGCCGCCCCATCACCTTATCAGCCGCTAACCCACACCCACCATGTCTGTCATTCCCCTGACACTCACGATCAGCCTGTGCCTGGTCTTCACCTTCATTGTGTTCTTCCTGCGCGAGAACTCCCGGCGCCGCTTCAGCAGCGCCGAGCGCGAGGCCCTGCTGCCGCTCGCCGAGGAAACACCGCAAGTCATGCTTTCCGGCCGGAAAGAGGCCGGCCAGCCTGACCGCCGCAATTCCTAACCAGCCGCCCCACCCATGTCTGAACAAAAAGTAACCATCGCGTACAACGACAAGATTGTCCGCCAATTCCTTTACGCCACCGTCATCTGGGGGGCCGTCGGCATGCTGGCCGGCGTGTTCATCGCCTCCCAGCTCAACTTCTGGCGGCTGAACTTCGACCTGCCGTGGCTGACCTTCGGCCGGCTGCGGCCGCTGCACACCAACGCGGTCATCTTTGCCTTCGTCGGCAACATGATGTTCGCGGGTGTCTACTACTCCACCCAGCGCCTGGTGAAGGCCCGCCTCGCCAGTGATTTCCTGTCCAACCTCCACTTCTGGGGCTGGCAGCTCATCATTGTCGCCGCCGCCATCACGCTCCCGCTGGGTTTCTCCCGCGGCAAGGAGTACGCCGAGCTCATCTGGCCCATCAACATCGCCGTCGCCCTCATCTGGGTCGTCTTCGCGGTGAACTTCTTCTGGACGCTGGCCCGCCGCAACGAGCCCGCGCTCTACGTCGCCATCTGGTTCTACATCGCGACGATCATCACCGTGGCGATGCTCTACATCGTCAACCACCTCTCGATCCCGACCTCGCTGCTCCACAGCTACCCGGTCTTCGGCGGCCTGCAGGACGCCCTGGTGCAATGGTGGTACGGGCACAACGCCGTGGCCTTCTTCCTGACGACGCCGATCCTCGGCATCATGTACTACTTCATGCCGAAGGCGGCGGAGCGCCCCGTCTACAGCTACCGGCTGTCCGTGGTGCACTTCTGGTCTCTGGTCTTCCTCTACATCTGGGCCGGCCCGCACCATCTGCTCAACACCGCCCTGCCGGACTGGCTGCAGATGCTCGGCATGACCTTCTCGCTCATGCTCTGGGCCCCCTCTTGGGGCGGCATGCTCAACGGCCTGCTCACGCTGCGCGGCGCCTGGCACAAGCTCCGCACCGACCCGGTCCTGAAGTTCTTCGTCGCCGCCGTCACCTTCTACGGCATGGCGACCTTCGAGGGACCGCTCCTCTCCATCAAGTCCGTCAACGCCCTCGGCCATTACACCGACTGGATCATCGGCCACGTGCACGCGGGCGCGCTGGGCTGGAACGGCTTCATGGCCGCCGGCATGATCTACTGGCTGCTGCCCCGGCTGTGGAACAAGCCCCTCTACTCCGTCTCGCTGGCCAAC
>JBIJDP010000050.1:0-8857 GCA_044344065.1 Opitutaceae bacterium | reverse complement strand
AACGCTTTGGCGCCTTCCGGGCCGTGGCCGGTATTTCCCTCACGGTGCGCCGCGGTGAAATCTTCGGGCTGCTCGGCCCCAACGGCGCGGGCAAGTCCACCACCATCCGCATGCTCTGCGGCCTGCTTACCCCGACGGCCGGCTCCGGCCGGGTCGCGGGCTTCGACATCGTGCGCGACACGGAGAAGATCAAGACGCGCATCGGCTACATGAGCCAGCGGTTCTCGCTCTACGACGAGCTCACCGTCGAGGAGAACATCGATTTCTACAGCGGCATCTACTGCCTGCCCCGCGAAAAGAAGGCCGCGCGCAAGGACTGGGTGCTCACCATGGCGGGGCTGAAGGACCACCGGCAGGCACGCACCGCCGAACTCTCCGGCGGCTGGAAGCAGCGCCTCGCCCTCGGCTGCGCCGTGCTGCACGAGCCGCCCATCCTCTTCCTCGACGAGCCCACGTCCGGTGTCGACCCCAACAGCCGGCGCCAGTTCTGGGACCTGATCTACGCGCTGGCCGGACAGGGTGTCACCGTCTTCGTGACCACGCACTACATGGAGGAGTCCGAGTACTGCGACCGCCTCGGCATCGTGTACCGCGGCGAACTCATCGCCCTGGGCACGCCGCGGGCGTTGAAGGCCGAGCACATGTCCGAGGCCGTGCTGGAGCTCGAGTGCGCGCAGCCGCACGAGGCCATGGATCTCCTGGAACGCCTGCCCGAGGTCCGGGAGGTCGCGCTCTTTGGCAAGGGATTGCATGCCGTCGCCGCCGACGCCCCGGCCGCCGAGCGTGCCATCCGCGCCGCCCTCGCCGCCAAGAACTTCCGGCTCGACCGGATCGAGCGCATCACCCCCACCCTGGAGGACGTGTTCGTGTCCTTGATCGAGGCCCGCGACCGGGCCACCGGCGCCCTGACGGAGGCGAGCCGATGAAACTCCGCCGCTACCCATTGCCATTGCCCGTAGGGCCTGCGCTTGCGCAGGGCCGGAGCGACCTTCGACTGCAATACTGGCCCGCGAACAACCAGTCGGTCCGCCGCAAGCGGCGACCCTACGGGAAATACCGCCATCGCCTGCCGTTGTCCAATTGTAAGGCCGGACCAAGGTCCGGCCCTACAGGAATCCGGAATCACCGCCGATGAACCTCCGTCGATTACTCGCCGTTTCCCGCAAGGAGACGCTCCACATCCGGCGCGACCCGCGGAGCCTCATCCTCGCCATGGGCATCCCCATGCTGATGCTGCTCATGTTCGGGTATGCGCTGACGCTCGATGTCGACCGGGTGCCGTTTGTCGTGTGGGACCAGGGGCGCACTCCCGAGAGCCGCGAGTTCATCGCCCGGTTCACCGCCACGCGCTATTTCGACTTCCAGGGGTCCGTCGCCGACTACGCCGGGTTGGAGCGGGCGATTGACACGCGGCAGGCCATGCTCGCGCTGGTGCTCCCGCCCGATTTCGCCCCGCGGCTTGCCGCCGGGCGCAACGCCGGGGTGCAGGTCATCGTGGATGGATCGGACGCCAACACCGCCGGCATCGTCCTGGGCTACACCCAGGGCATCGCATCCGGATTCAACCAGCAGCTCGCGCTCGAGCAGGTGCGCCGGATCACCGGTCAAACCCCGGCCCCCGCGCTCGATCTGCGCACCCGCGTCTGGTTCAACCCCGACCTCGAGAGCCGCAACTTCATCGTGCCCGGCATCATGGCCGTGATCATGGGCCTGATCGCCGCGCTGCTGACCTCGCTCACCATCGCCCGGGAATGGGAACGCGGCACGATGGAGCAGCTCATCTCCACGCCGGTGAAGCCCGCGGAGCTCATCCTCGGCAAACTGCTCCCCTACTCGGCCATCGGCCTGGCCAACATGGTCATCGCCGTGCTCATGGCCGTGTTCCTCTTCGACGTGCCGTTGCGCGGCAGCGTGCCTCTGCTCTTCGCTGTCGGCATGATCTTCGTCGTGGGCACGCTCGCCCAGGGCATCCTCATCAGCACGGTCGCGAAGCAGCAGCTCCTCGCCAGCCAGTTCGCCATGATCTCGACCTTCCTGCCCGCGTTCCTGCTGTCGGGCTTCGCCTTCGCCATCGCGAACATGCCCCTGCCCGTGCAGGGCATCACCTACATCGTGCCCGCCCGGTACTTTGTCGCCCTGGTCAAGGGCATCTTCCTCCGCGGCGTCGGCCTGGAGACGCTCTGGCGCGACGCGCTGTTCCTCGTCGTCTTCGCGCTGGTCGTCACCGGCATCGCGATCCGCAAAACCCGCAAACGCCTCGGCTGACCATGTGGGAACGCATCCTCACCATCCTCCGCAAGGAATTCCGCTCCGTCCTGCGCGACCCGCGCATGCGCGTGGTCATCATCGGCGTGCCGATCATCCAGACGATGATCTTCGGCTACGCCGTCACCCTCGACGTGCGGCACGTGCAGCTCGCCGTCATCGACCGCGACGGCACGCCGGCCTCGCGCGACCTCGTCGCCCGCTTCACCGGTTCCGCGTACTTTGACGCGGTCCTGCACACCCAGGACGAGGACGCGGCCCGCGCCTTGATCGACGCCGCCCGGGCCTCCGCCATTTTACAGATCAACGCCGGCTACGAGGAAAACGTCCGGGGCGGCCGCACCACCGCGGTGCAGCTGATCGTGGACGGCTCCGACTCCAACACCGCGCGTTTCGTCGTGAACTACGGGACGCAGATCGCCGCGGCCGCCAACGCCGGCCTGCTCCTCGAGCAGACGCAGCGCCGCGCCGGCCGGGCCGTGGCGCTCGGGCAGGCCGCCATCCAGCCGCGCGCGTGGTTCAATGCCGACCTGGAGAGCCGCAATTTCTACGTGCCCGGCATCATCGCCATGCTGGTCATGCTCATCGGGCTCATGCTCACCAGCATGGCCATCGTCCGCGAAAAGGAGGCCGGCACGATCGAGCAGATCATGGTCACGCCGATCCGGCCGGTGCAGTTCATTCTCGGCAAATGCGCCCCGTTCGTAGTCATCGGCTTTCTCAACACGGCGCTGGTCGCCGGCATCGGCCTGTTCTGGTTCGATATTCCGCTGCGCGGGAGCTTCCCGCTCCTGCTGCTCGGCACCGGGCTCTTTCTCCTGAGCACGCTCGGCATCGGCCTGTTCATCTCGACCGTGAGCCAGACGCAGCAGCAGGCGATGATGACGACGTTCTTCTTCTTTTTCCCCGCGATGCTCTTCTCGGGCTTCATCTTCCCCATCGCCAACATGCCGGTCGTGATCCAGTGGCTCAGCCTGCTCGATCCGCTGCGCTTCTTCCTCGTCATCATCCGCGGCGTGTTCCTCAAGGGCGTGGGCTTCGACGTCCTCTGGCCCCAGTTCGCGGCCCTGCTCGGGCTGGGGCTGGTCGTGATGACCTTCGCCGTGAAACGATTCCACAAGACCCTCGCCTGATGGTCCCACCGACCCCCTTCCCGCCATGAAACGTCTCGCCACCACCCTGTTGTTTACTCTCGGCACCGCCAGCCTCTGCGCCCAGCCCGCCCCGGGCCTCACCGTGGACGACTGCCTCCGCCTGGCCCTGGAACAGCATCCGGCCCTGGCCTCGGCCCAGGCCGGCGTGGCCGCCGCCAGCGAGGCCGTGGGCGAGGCGCGCACGCCGTTTTACCCGCGGGTTGATCTCACCGCCGGTTATCATCGCTTCCAGCGCCGCGCCTATCTGCCGGGTGAAATCACCCTCCCGGGCGGGGTCCAGCCCAAGCTCATCGGTCCGCTCGACGATTGGAACGGCGGCCTGGTCTCGCGCGTCACGCTGTTCGATTTCGGCGCCCGCCAAGCCGGGCTCGCGGCCGCGGAAGCCCGCCGTTCCGGGGCCGACGCCGGCGTCGCCACCACCCGGGCCAATCTCCGCGCCACCGTGCAGGCTGCCTTTCACGCCCTTGCCATCGCGCAGGACCTGCAGCAGGTCGCCGCCAGGAACCTGACACGGACGGAGGAGCATCACCGACTGGCCGAACTGCGGCAGCAGGCCGGAGCCGTGCCGCAGGCCGACGTGCTGCGGACCGCGGCCACGCTGGCGGAAGCCCGGTTGCAGCTGATCACGGCTGAAAGCCGGGTGCGCCGCGCCGCCGGCGAACTGAACACCGCAATGGGCCGCGCCGCCGACACGGCCCTCACCATCACCCAGACGGATGCACTGACTCCGCCCGCGCCGGTTGATTATGCCGCGGCCGTGGAACAGGCCCTGACCCGGCGGCCGGAACTGCTGGCCAGCAATCAGCGCACCGTGGCGGCCCAGGCTGCGGTCACCGCCGCCAAGGCCGCCCGCGCCCCGAAACTGAATGCCGACGCCTCCTTCGGCTGGCGGGACTCGGCCTGGGTACCCGAGACCCGCGAATGGCAGGCGGGGCTCACCATCGATCTGCCGCTCTTTGATGCCAGCGGCCGCAAGCGCGGCGTCGCCCGGGCCCGCGCCGAAGTCGCCCGGGAGGAAGCCGCCGACGCCAACCTGCGCCTGCAGGTCCGGCAGGAGGTTTGGTCCGCCCACGTGGAGCTTGAGCGCGCCTGGGCGGCCATCGCGGCCAACGAGGCCGGGGTGCGGTCCGCCGCCGAAAGCCTGCGGGCCGTGCGCGAGCGGTATGAATTCGGCGCCGCCATCATCACCGACCTGCTCGACACCCAGACCGCGCTGGCCCGCACGGAAGCCTCGCTCGCCGAGGCCAAGGGCCAGTACCGGACGGCCCGCGTGTATTTCGAGCGCGCCGTCGGGGCCGGGGAAAAGAACTGACGGACCTGGGAGCGCGACCGCCCTCGGTCGCAATCATACGCATGCGGTCAGAGCCGGCAAAAAACGAGGCCGATGAACTCCAGTCCAGTTCGTACCCGTTTTCGTAACCGTTCGTTTTCTCGAATCCGACAGGTTGGCTAACAATTGCGACCGAGGGCGGTCGCGCTCCCAGGGCCCCGCACTTCAGCGTTAAAAGTTACACGTTCAGCGTTGAGCGTTCGGCGCCGGCGAAACCGGCGCCGCCGCCCGCTTCTCCACCAGCGCCCGCAGGAGCGCACCCTCGAGCTGCACGGTCTGCGTCGGGAAGGCGAAGGCGAGGCCGCGGGCGGCCACGGCGCGCATGAACGCAAGGTTGAGACGCTCCTTCAGCTTGAGCTGCTGGGCTAAATCCGCGCTCTTCGTCATGTAAACCACGAGGATGTCGAGCGAGCTCGCCCCGAGGTTTTGGAAGGAGACGAGCACCGATTCCGGGTCAACCTCGGCCTCCTGCAGGATCAGCCCGCGGATTTCCACGATCACGGCCTCCATCTGGTCGGCCGTGGTGTCGTAGGTCAGCCCGAGGGTCTGCTCCACCCGGCGCTGGGTGAAGCGGGAGAGGTTGGTGATCGCCTCGGACGCCACGGTCTTGTTCGGGATAATGACCAATGACTTGTCGATCTTGCGGATCTTCGTTGAGCGCAGCCCGATGTCCTCGACGACCCCGGTGGTGGCGCCGATCTGCACGGCCTCGCCGATCTTGAACGGCTGGTCAATGGCGACCACGACCGAGCCGAAAAGGTTGGCGATGGTATCCTGGGCGGCGAGGGCGAAGGCCAGGCCGCCGAGACCGAGGCCGGCGAGGAAGGCCTTCACATCCGCCCCGAGGCTCTGGGCGATCATCAGCACCCCGAAGATCACGAAAATGGTGATCAGGGCCTTCTTGATCCACGGCATGAAGGCCGCGATGCCAAGCTGCCGGGCGCGGGCGAGCTCGTGGACATGGTCGAGCACGGTGTTGAAGGCCCGGAGGAAAAACCAGAAGAACACCAGCGAGAACGCGACCGTGCTCGCATAACCGAAGACCAGGTCGGCCTGCTCGCTGAACTTGAGCACCTTCAGCGCCGCCACCGCGCCGGCGATGGCGATGAAGGCCGCCACGGGCGCCTCCAGCGCCGGGAACAGTTTGTCGTCGAGCGTGGACTCCGTGCGGGCCGCCAGCCGCTTGAAAAACCCGAAGAGGATGGTCGTGACGACCCGGCGCAACAGGTAGGAGCCGATCAGGAAGAGCGCGGCGATGATGTAGTGGGTGGTGGTGTTGCCGCTGCTCCTGACATCGAAAATCTCCAGCGTGGCATCGACCAAGTGCTCGAGGAAGTCCGGCGTCCGCGGCGCCTGGGCCTGCCCGCTCGCCAGGGCCGCGGCCGCCGCGGTGTTGACGGCCGTCGCGGCGTCCGGATCGGCCTGGGTTTCGCCGGCCTGGGCGAACAAGCCGGTGGCAAGGAACACATTGCAGCAGAGGATGGAAAACAGTCGTTTCATGGCGAAAAGCCAGTCACTGAACCGGGCCTCCCGGGTTGTCAAAACCTCAGGCGGACCCGGGCGGTAGGGACACCACGAATGGTTCCGGCTCAGGCGTGATGCGGTGCCGGGTAAATTGCCGGGGATTTTCCAATGCGGCACTCCCCGCTTGCGCGGCGGTGCGGCCCTTCCCCATGCTTGGCGCCCGATGCTGCCGTATCTTGCCGTCCTCGACGCCCTCCCGCCGCTGCCCGCGTGGGCCTGGCTGGCGTTTTTTGGTTTCATCACCGCGATGCTGGCGCTCGACCTCGGTGTCTTTCAGCGCCAGGCCCATGAAGTGAAGATGAAGGAGGCGCTGCGCTGGTGCGTGGTGTGGTTCACCCTCGCCCTCGCCTTCAACGGCCTCATCTGGTGGTGGCGCGGTCCCGTGCCGGCCCAGGAGTTTCTCGCCGCGTACCTCGTCGAACTCTGCCTGAGCATCGACAACGTCTTCGTCTTCATCCTCGTCTTCAGCTACTTCAAGGTCGCCCCGCGCTGGCAGCATCGCGTGCTCTTCTGGGGCATCATCGGCGCCGTGGTCATGCGCGCCGTCTTCATCCTCGTGGGCGTAAGCGTCCTCGCCCGCTTCCATTGGATCATCTACATCTTCGGCGCCTTCCTCGTCTACACCGGCGTCAAGATGGCCCTGCCGGGCAAGGAGGAGGTGGACGTCAACCCGGACCACAACATCGCCGTCCGCCTGTTCCGCCGCTTCTTCCCGGTCGCGCCGAACAACGACCACGGGCACTTTCTCACCATCCACGAGGGCCGGCGCATGGCCACGCCGCTCTTCATTGTGCTGATCGTCATCGAGACCACCGACCTGGTCTTCGCCCTCGATTCGCTGCCCGCAGTGCTGGCGATCACCCGCGACGGTTTCATCGCCCTGACCTCGAACATTTTCGCCATCCTGGGCCTGCGCTCGCTGTATTTCGCGCTCAACGGGATCATGCAGCTCTTCCGCTACCTCAAGATCGGCCTCGCCCTCATCCTCAGCTTCATCGGCGTGAAGATGCTCATCGAGCACTGGGTCGACATCTCGATCGCCGTCTCGCTCGGCGTCATCGCCGGCGTGCTCGCGACGTCGGTCATGGCCTCGATTTTGATCCCGGAGAAGAAGTAGCTTGGTAGTAGCGGGTAGTGAGTAGCGGGTAGCGAGTAGGATTCCACTGCGCGCAGGTGGCGCGCAGCTACAGGTGTCCGGGCCTTTGGCCCTCACTCATGCTCGCTACCCACCACCCGCTACTCACTACTACCCGAAAAACCTTCCGGCCCATTCCGGACGGTCCAGGGGGCGCGGGTGCCATTCGCCCCAGATGCGGTAGCGCCAGCGGGCTATGAATTTGTAACCCCAATCACGGAGACCAGTTGGGAAAATTTCCAGCAGCCCCGCCAGTGCCCGGCCGGTGCCGGGGCACAGCCGCAATGCGGCCAGCACTCCGTCGGTGCGCAGGTTCGGATCCACGGCGCGCGACCAATCGGCGACAAACACCAGGGAATCAAAGTCCGTCGTCGGCAGACCCTTCGCCCGCAGATAGGCCTGGGCCGCCGGGCTCTGCAACGGGGCGAAGCGCAACTTCGCCTCGCGGTCGAGCCGCAGCAGCAGGCGGACACAGCGGTTGCACAGGCCGCATTCGCCATCGAACAGGAGCACGGGGCCGGTCGGAACCCCGGATGTGGCCGGAGCGTCCATCAGGTGCGGACGGCGTGGCGGGCGTGGACCTCGGCGAGGTCGGCGAGGTCGCAGACCAGGCCGGTGGCGGATTCGAAGCGCCGGCAGGTCTCCTCGCGGTCGAACCGGCCCGATTCCACATAGGTGACCGTGCCCTTTTCCAGTTTGAACGCCCCGCGGAAGCCGCGGAATTTTTCCAGCAGCTCCGGCAGCAGCGCCGCCTTGAGGAAATCGGGATCGTTGGTCTGCACAAACCATGTAGCATCAAACTCGGAGGATCCCACCGTGATCTCCTTGGCGCCGAACATTTCCTGCAGCTTCGTGACGAGGCCCTGCCGGGAAATGCCAAACGTCAGGCCGCCGTCTGCCGCAGGCGTGACGGCCACCGCCGACCAGGTATGGCGCGATTTGCCGGAACCGGTGGTGTAATTGTAAAGCAGGACCGACTTGCCCCGGATGCGGCCGGAGATGCGGGGGTCGGGCCAGAAGAGGCCGAGCGCCGGCTGCGCCGCCTCCAGTTCGAGGCCGAGCCGGCCCGCCAGTTGCCGCATGTTTTCACGCGCCTGGGCTGAAGCCCGGGCGCCCAGCCAGCAGGCCAGTCCGATGAAGGCGATGAAGCCGAGGATCATCAAAGCCGGCATATAGGCGCTTTGCATGACCCCAGTTTACGTCGTCGCTGCAATCCCGCCAGTTCAATTACTCGGAGGATTGGCCGCAAAAAGGCGCAAAAATCCAAAAGCGGATGTGGCGCTCGAGGCGCCTATAGGCGCGCGGGAGACTCGTAATTGCAGGACAGAAAATTTGCGCCTTTTTGCGGCCATAATTCCGGACACTTCCTCCCGAAATTACCGCATGCAGGACAGAAATTCCGACGTGTCCTCTGAAGCCTTGGCGAAGGAGGGCCGTCGGTCGCAATCG
>JBIJDP010000487.1:0-3076 GCA_044344065.1 Opitutaceae bacterium | reverse complement strand
CCATGGCGCCGTGCTCGCGGTCATGGCCGCCGTCACCGCGCTGGTGGGGTGGGTCACGTGGCAGGTGCGCTGGGCCAGGCTCTGGGGCTTCATCGGCCTCACATGCGCGCTCGCGGCCGGCGTCGTCCTCCTGTTCGCCCAGTTGTTTCTGAACGTGCGGCGCTCCTCCGAGGACAAGGCGATCATCGGCAACCTCCGCCAGCTTTCCGCCGCCGTCGACCAGTTCTATCTCGAGTCGGGCTTCCGGGTGTTCGTGGCTTACAATGACATCGTGGGCACGCACAAGTTGATGAATTGCGTCGATCCGGTCGCGGGTGAAGACTACCGCACCCTGTTTCCCCGGCGGCAAGAGGCGCGGTTCATCGTCCGCCGGGCCGACGGCGGCACGGTGCAATACGAGACGGACTACCCGGACCAGCCACCCCGGCCTGACGGAGAGCATTCGATCCAGAGCGAAAGCGGGGGCCGGATCGAGATCTCGTACCGGAACGGCGTGCCTCACGGACCCTTTCGCCTCGTCCAGACCGACGGCCGGCTTCGGGCCGAGACCACGTACATCCAAGGCCGTGTGACCGGTCCCTGCTGGATCTACACGGCGGACGGTACCCGCTACAACGAGCTTACCCTCGAGACCGACGGCCCGCGCGCGCTCGGCCAACGCAAGACGCAGGCCGGCGATCATACCGGTGCGATTGAGGAATACACCCGGGCCATCGAACTGAACGGATGGGAGGTCGACCTCTACCTGGAGCGCGCCGCGGTGAGGCAGGCCTTGGGCGATTTGGACGGCGCCATCGCCGACCACCTCACGGCCCGGTCCAAGGCCGAGGCGGAATGGCAGGCGGAAACGCGCCGGGAGATCGACCGGCGGCTCCAGACCCTCTACCAGCAGCGTGGCCTGGCGAAAAAGAAGGCCGGCAACCCGCAGGCGGCAACCGATCTCGAACGCGGCGCCCCGTCACTCCTGCGCGACGGTGCCGCCAGGTTCGAAAGCGGCGACCTCGACGCTGCGCTCGTCCTCCTCGACCAAGCCGTCGAACAGATCACCAGCGGGGGAGCCAACGCGCTCCGCGCAGACATCCGGGCGGCCCGCGGGGACCTCGACGAGGCGCTGGCCGACTACACTCGTGCCCTGGCTCTCGAGACAGACCGCCTGAAGCGGTTAATCGTCCAATACAAGCGCGGACACATCCGCCGCCTGAAGGGCGACCTGATCGGAGCCGCTGAGGATTTCCGGCCGCTGGCCAATTACGCCTACTTCAGCCACCGCCCCGATTGCGGCGACGCCGCCCTCTGGCTTTTCCTCGTCGAGGGCGAGGGCGGCCGGCACGGGGCCGCCACGGCTGAACTTGGACGGCTGTTTGCCAGCGCCGACAAGAGCCGCTGGCCCCAACTCGAAAAGGAGATCGCCCGCCTGTTGCTCGGCCACGTCACCGAGGCGCAGCTTCGGGCCGTGTCGTTCAAGGTCAAATACGTCACGATCCCCTTCAAGATCGCCTTCCACAGCGCCATGCTCCACCGGCAGGCCGGCGACCGTATGGGCGCGCTGGAGCGTTTCCGTGAGGCCCGGGCGCATTTCCCCCAGTCCATGGCGTCCGACTACGTCATCGAGCAGGGGGAAATCGAACGCGCCATCCGCGAACTGGAAGACGAAGCCTGGACCCTCCCGCCCGCGCCCGACGCCGCGAGCGCCGCCGGGATCCATCGCGCGGTGACGAATCAGTTGCGCGCCTTCGTCCCGCCCGCCCGGAAGCCGGCCAAGAAAGCGATCCGGCGGACCAACTGAACGGGCGGCCCGGGCGCCGCTTGCGACCATGCTGTTTCCGCGGGACAGGTTCGGCGCGTTCTACGCCGTGCTTCTCGTCGCCAATGCCCTGGGCCAGACGCTCATCGCGCTGCTTTGCGGGTGGATGCTGGATCGGTTACTTACGCTTATTCGATCCGTGCCCGCGCCAAGCCGAGTTCGGCGATCATCTCGCGGTTGAGCGTGCCACCGATGAACACGCCGCCCAGGCCGTAGGCGACAGGAAAAGCCGCCAGCCGCAGGAGGTGCGCCATCGGCCCGAGGAACAGCGATCGTTGAATCCCGGATTGTAACCACCACTGACCGCCCAAGATCAATCCCGGCGAACGGGTCGGAAGCATTTGCCCCGCTATCCGCAGCCTGGCTTGGCCCGCCAAAGCTGTAGCAGCGACGACGGCTTGCAGGCGATTCGAGCTGATTGGTATCAGCCGTGTCTGCCCGTTGCTCTCAATGCAAACACCCGCACCCGAGCCGCGCCGTCCGCAGCATTGTCGCTGGCTTGGACGCTGACGGGGACGCGGGATTGGCAGGCGAGCTATCCGTTAGCCAGCGTAGCGACCATTTTATTCCGACACAAAGTGACGGGAAATTACCTCCTATCTTCGAATCTTCGGCGCATCAGCGCCAATGCGACGAGGGCACCGCTGAGAAGGGTGATGGTCACGCCTGTGTCGGGAACCGCCGTCAAAGTTGCAGTACCAGAGGCGACCGGACCATATCTACGTGGATGATCTACGGTGCTACCCAAGTTGCCCAATAAGCCGTAGGTGCCGGCGGCTCCACCCCATGTGGTGCTAAAATTGTAGAACATATTGAACTCAATGTCCCCCGTCGCCCACAACAGTCCAGTTCTAGGTATAAACGGGGTAGAACCGGGAGCCACCGCATTATCATACGTGAAGCTCCCAAAACTTGAGATTCCCGACGGTACAACGGCGACCAATGCATAGAAACCGCTCCCAGGCCCGCCTGTCACGTTTAGGAAGCCGCTGACGGCAATACCTCCGACAACATCGATCTGCCCGTTTGCAACAGTTGGGCCGCCATTATTCTCGATGAAACTCAAATCAAAAGTGCCTCAGGCTCCAGCCTGACTCGCGACAAACAAAGCAAACATTAGCACCGCAAGTTTTAGTTTCATACCACCCATCGAAGCTTCAAGAGGGCCATGCTCACTCTCCTTCCCAATCTTGGGAAACGACATCAACATGTTGTGATACTATTTTACCCAAGGCGCATATCTTGCTGTGGTTAAAATATGCATAGTGTAAG
>JBIJDP010000484.1:0-3084 GCA_044344065.1 Opitutaceae bacterium | reverse complement strand
AACGCCAGCGCGAAACAATCCCACCCAGCAGGCGCCGGGGATCGAACGGGAGCTGGGTCTCCGGCATGGCGGGCGGCGGCACCGCCGTCACGGACGTGGCGGGGACAACGGTCAGGGTGGAGGTCGGGTCGGTGTTCAAGCGGAAAGGGCGGCGCGCCGGTAGATGGCCGCGGTGTGTTTGCCGACTTCGCGCCAGTCGAATTGGGCGGCCCGGCGGAGCCCGCGCTCCCGCCACGACTCGCGGGCCGCCGGCTGCAGCATCTCGATCATTCCGGCCGCGATCTCCGCCGGGTCCTCGGGGTCGATCAGCCGCGCCGCCTCGCCGACGACTTCGCCGAGCGAACCGCGGGCAGAGCAGACCACCGGGCAGCCGCAGGCCATCGCCTCGATCGGCGGCAGCCCGAAACCCTCGAACAACGACGGATAGACCAGGGCTTCGGCGCCGGCATACCAGCCGGCCAAGGCCTCGGTCTTGACAAAGCCCGGGGTCAGAATGCGCGGGCGGGCGGGCGAGGCCGCGATCCGCGCGTGAATCGTCTCGGCGCCATGCCAGTCGGCCCCGGCCAGCACGAGCTGGTGGGGAAGGTTTGGATACCGGGCGACGACGTGCTCGAAGGCCGCGATCAACCGGACGTGGTTCTTGGCCGGATGCTCCAGCCGCGCCACGGAGAGGAAATAGGGACGGCGGGCGGACGGCGCGGCCGCGGCGGCCGCAGGATGAAACCGCGCATGGTCAATGCCGTTCCACACCACCTCGATCTCGTCGCGCCGCACGCCGTAGTAGTGCGTGATGTCGCTGGCCGTCGCGTCGCTCACGGCGATCAGCTCGCGCACCCGGCGCGCCAGCGGCACGACCACGCGCCTGGTGTAGAGGTTGCGGGCGGCGTCGTACTTGCCGCGCAGGCGGAAGGAGGCGCAGTCGTGGATGGTGAGCACCTGCGGGATCGCGCCGGGTGCAAGCACGCGGCGGTAGCTCGGGATGTGCAGGACGGCGCAACCGGCCCGCCGCAGCCGGCGCGGCAGGATGAACTGGTGCCAGAAAATATCGCGTACCGCCGGGCGCCAGAATTCCGGCACGTCCTCCCAGTCGCAGCGATCCAGCCAGCGCTGGAAGAGCGGTTTGTCGTCCGTGAGCCCGAAGAGTCTCAGCCGGATGTCGGGGGCGTGGCGCACGATCCCGTCGATCAGGCCGAACAGGTAGGTGGCGACGCCGGAGCGGCCGCGCTGGCACACGCTGGTGCTCAGACCGACGCGCAGGAGTGGATTAGGCGTGGGCATCTTCAAAGTGGAAAAGCCCGTCGAGGCGGGAAAGTTGCGTGACGTTGCGCACGTTGGGGCCGGCGCCCAGGATGCGGAGCGCGGCGCCGGGCCGGTTTCGGACCAGCTTGCGGGCGTGGACGAGCAGCCCGAGGCCCGAGCTGTCGATGAATCCGGTCTGGGAGAGATCCAGCACCAGGTGCCGGGCGTCGGGCTGCGCGGCCCACGCGGCGTCAATCCAGTTGGCGTGGCGCGGCACCCGCCCGGCGGTCAGTTCACCGACCAGCGCCACCGTTACCGTGCGCGCGTCCGTCGTCGCGTTCGGGCGGATACGCCGCAGTCCGAGCACGGCCGGGGCGTCGCCCGGCGAGTTGACGGACAGGAGCAGCCGGTCGAGCTTTACCGCCCGCAGCAGCGCGGTCACGCCAGCCGAGGGCCGGACGAGCACCATGCCACCGCCGCTGCGCACCCGGGCGCGGTAGAGGCTCACAAGCTGACCGATGCCGGCGCTGTCCATGAACGTGACGCCCGACAGATCGAGCGCCAGCACTTCGCCGGGGAGCAGCGCCGGGACCGGCGCCACGCGGCCGCCGTGGAGGGCCGCCGCATCGATGTCGCCCGACCAGGCATGCCGCGTCACCGGGGCGCCGGGAGCACCGGGCACGGGTGGCGCGATCTTTGCAGCCGGGCGTTGCGCCCGCAGGAGGCGCCGTTCCCGGCGCACGGCGCCGACAAAGAAGACCAGGTCGAGCAGATAGCGGTTGAACAGGCGCCGCGGCTCCTGCAGGAGGCGGAAAATCCACTCGGTGCCGCTGCGTTGCATCCAACGCGGGGCGCGGCGGAACCGGCCGGCGAGGAAATCGACCGTTGCGCCCACGCCAATGCTCACCGGCACGCCGAGCCGGGCGTGATGCATGTAGATCCATTTTTCCTGCTTCGGACACCCGAACGCCACGAGGAGGATGTCCGGCCGGGCGGCCCGGATGCGCTGCGCGATGTCCTCGTGATCCATCTCCAGCAACGGAGCGACCGGGGGCGAGTAGCCATCGATCGCCAGCCGGGGATGCCGGGTCCGCAGGTTGGCGAGCGCCTGATCGAGATTGTCCGGCGTGCTGCCGAGCAGGAACAGGCGCCAGCCGCGCTGCTCGGCCCGGGCGGCGAGTCCGGGCACGAGGTCCGAACCGGCCACGCGTTCGCGGAGGGGTGCACCCAGCCAGCGCGAGGCCCACACCAGGGGCGTGCCGTCACACAGCACGTATTCCGCCTCGAGCAGGATGCGCTGCAGCTCGACGTCGCGGCTGGCCTGCAGGGCAAAGTCGACGTTCGCCGTGGCGAGATAACGCGGCGTGCGCTGCGTCACCGCTTCGCCGATACGCCCGAGGGCTTCGTCGAGGGTCAGGTCGTGGAACGGCACACCGAGAATGACCACGGCGCGGGGCGGGAGGGGAGTCGGGCTCATGCGGATGCGGAAATCAGGGCTTCGTAAAAGGCGTGCAGGCGGGCGCCCAGTTTGGGCCAGCCGTAATGGGCAAGGACCTGCCGGCGGCCCGCGGTGCGCAGGCGGTCGCGCAGGTCATGATCGGTCGCGAGCCGGACCGTGGCGGCGGCGAAGTCGCGCGGGGTGTCGGCCAGAAGCAGATGTTCGCCGTGCCGCAGATCGAGGCCCTGCGCCCCGATGGTGGTCGAAATTACCGGGCAGCCGATGCTGAGGGACTCGACGATCTTGAGCCGCGTGCCGCCGCCGATGCGCAAGGGCACAATCTGAAACCAGTTCGCCTGGTAGTGCGGCCGCACGTCCGGCACCTCGCCGGTGATGGTCACCCCCGG
>JBIJDP010000485.1:0-3084 GCA_044344065.1 Opitutaceae bacterium | reverse complement strand
GACAACGCGCCCGTAGCGCAGTCCGGTCAGGCTGAAGCCTTCGCCAATCCCGGTCCCCAGGGCAGAAATCATCGTTTTGACTTCTGTGTTGGAGAGGATTTTGTCCAGGCGGGTGCGCTCGGTGTTGAGGATCTTGCCGCGCAGGGGCAGAATGGCCTGGAAGTGGCGGTCGCGGCCCTGCTTGGCTGAGCCACCCGCGCTGTTACCTTCTACGATGTAGAGCTCGGTTTTGGATGAATCGCGTTCGGAGCAGTCTGCCAGCTTACCCGGCAGGGTCATGCTTTCCAGGGTGGATTTGCGGATGACCAGGTCGCGGGCTTTGCGCGCTGCGTCGCGGGCGCGGGCAGAGGTCAGGCATTTCTGGATAATCGCGCGCGCGGCGGAGGGGTTCTCCTCCATAAAAGTGGAAAAGGCCTCGCCGACCACCTGCTGAACATAGGTGGATACCTCGGGGTTCATCAGCTTGACCTTGGTCTGGCTCTCAAACTGCGGGTCAGGGTGCTTGATGCTGACAATCGCCGTCAGGCCTTCGCGGGTGTCGTCACCGCTGAAGTTGGGGTCGTTGTCTTTGAGGATGTTGTTGCGGCGGGCGTAGTCGTTGATCACGCGGGTGAGGGCGGTGCGTAGGCCGGTCAGGTGGGTGCCGCCGTCGATGGTGTTAATCGTATTGGCGAAGGAGTAGACCGATTCGGAGTAGGCGTCGGTGAACTGGATTGAGGCTTCGATGCCGATGCCTTCGACGTCCTTTTCGCAGTAGCTGACCGGATGGAGCGTCTCGCGGTTGCGGTTGAGGAAGCGCACGAACGATGAGATGCCGCCTTCAAAGTAGAAGCTGGTTTCGCGGCTGGCGCGCTCGTCCACAAGGCGGATGGTGACCCTGCGGGTGACGAAGGCCATCTCGCGGAAGCGCTGCAGCAGGGTAGTGAAATTAAAATCCAGGTCGCCGAGGAAGAGCGTGCGGTCGAAGCGGAAGGTGGTCTTGGTGCCGTTTTCAGCGGAGGAGCAGGTGCCGATCTCTTCGACCGGGGCCATGGGGATGCCGCGCTCGTAGCGCTGCATGTAGACTTTGCCGTCACGGCAAACCTCCACCTGGCACCACTCGGAAAGCGCATTGACCGCCGAAACGCCCACACCGTGCAGACCGCCGGAGACTTTATAGCTGCCTCCACCGAATTTGCCGCCCGCGTGGAGGGTGGTCATGACCACTTCGAGGGCCGATTTATGCTTCTCGGGGTGGATGTCCACGGGGATGCCGCGGCCGTTGTCTTCGACGGTGACGCTGCTGTCGGCGTGGATGGTGATATTGATGCGGTTGCAGACGCCCGCGAGAGCCTCGTCGATCGAGTTGTCGACGACCTCATAGACCAGGTGGTGGAGCGCCTTGATGTCCGTGCCGCCGACATACATGCCGGGGCGGCGGCGGACTGCTTCGAGCCCTTCCAGAACCTGAATATCTTTTGCGCCGTAGGATGTTGCTGTTTGTGTCGCCACGATAATCCCTCCGTGCTGCTCTAAAGTTTGATCCGGGAAGCCAGGATCGACTCTTTGCGCAGACGGGCGGCCCAGGCCGCGGCGCTGCGATAATATATGAAGCTGGCCGCGAGCAGGCCCGTACCGATAAAGGCGTTGCCAAAGATCCCCGCGATCATAAACCATGAGTTTTCCGGCGGGAGACGCCACAAGTATCCCAGCCCCTGGGCCATGACAACGGCGCTGAGCAGGAACAGGGCCACACCGGGGAACATGCCCCGCACAAGGCGGCCGCTGATCAGCATGGAACGGAAAGCGTTTTGACCGGTCACATAGATCCCGTGGGGGGTGAAAATCAGCGGGATCAGGACCCACAAAAGCAGGAAGCTGCAGATGAGCACCGCGATTTGGGCGACGCCAGAGTTGATCATGCCGAGCACCAGGGAGATCAGGAAGATCGGGATGCTGAACAGGAACAGCATAACCAACAGGATCATGGTCATGCTGAAGACCTGGACGATTTCATTGACTGTGCGCGCAAATGAAAATGGCTCTGCTGACTGCGCGGTGGCGCGGGCCACCAGGCCGAAGTACAGGCATCCAAGCACCAGGCCGAGGATGGCAAAGAGCAGCCAGCCAGAAACCGCCTGGCCCCAGGTGCTGATTTCATAAATTGGGGGCAGCCCAACCGGATTTTGGTTGGGCAGGATCGCCGCCATCAGGCTGGGCACCCCGACCGGCAGGCCGCTGAGTAAGGAGAGCAAGTTGAAGCGGTCTAAAATGATGCCCCAGAGCTGGCTCATTGTGGTGAACATCGCCGCCGTTTCTCCGTTCACATCCGGCTGGGAGGCAAATATCTCCTGGATGGTGGGGAAGAGCAGGCTCTTGAGGCTGAAGCGCGGGCCAAACCACAACAGCAGGTCCAGGCCAATGGGCAGCAGCAGGAGGTAGAACTTGCTGGCGACGAGGTTAAACCCGGACACCAGCGCGGGGATGAATTTGGGAGGACCCATGGTTGGGATGTCTTGAGGTGCATTCATACGAACTCTTATTTTACCATGAGGCGGGTCTCTTTGCGAATCGGCCTTAAAAGGCGCTCACAACGGCTGTACGGCGCAGAATCTGGGCGCATGACCAAAAATCTACTCTGTGCTCGTTTTCTCCTGTCATGGTAAGATCGAAGGTAATGGAGCAGCCTTCAACCAACCTGCCGGATATGAACCGTTTGAGCGTGCTTTCTGCCATGGTGCTCCTGGTTTATGCGGTCACGCCATTTATCCAGCTGCCTGTGCGCGAATATTCGATGCAACTGCCGGGCATTTTTATCTCGTTCAGCCTGGGGTTCTCGACGCTCAACTCCACCTTCGCGGCGGTGTTAGCCGGACTGGGGTCCGACTGGCTGCTGCGTTCACACCCGCGCTACGCGGAGACACGCAACGCCAGCCACTGGCTGCTGCCTGCGCTGACCGCCATGGTCATCGGGGTTCCGCTTAACAATCTGGAGATGGGCCTGGCCTGGTGGGCTGTTTTTGCGTTTGGCGGTTTTTTGCTGGCCGGGGTGTGTATTGCGGAATATATCGCTTCGGACGCGTCCGCCCCGAGCCGTGTGCCGAT
>JBIJDP010000483.1:0-3097 GCA_044344065.1 Opitutaceae bacterium | reverse complement strand
CCGCATGACATCTACACGCCCTCTGTTCCTGGTCTGAGTTGTAGCCGGAGTCGCCGACCCCGGTTGCATTGAGCCCGCCGGCAACCCTGCCGCACTCAAAGCCGCAAAGGGATTCTGCCCCAAGCCCCGCCCGCCATCCGTCGGAACCTTGCCGTTGTCACTCATGGCAACCTCACTTCCTCCCCGCCTTGCCCCCGCAGATCCCGACCGGAATGTCGGTCTCGCCGCCCAAAAACATCAGGGCCTTCGCATAGCTCCTATTCTCCATGAAATGAACC
Source organism: Opitutaceae bacterium (assembly GCA_044344065.1). Taxonomy (GTDB): domain Bacteria; phylum Verrucomicrobiota; class Verrucomicrobiia; order Opitutales; family Opitutaceae; genus UBA2377. The sequence goes on along the minus strand of JBIJDP010000483.1, from coordinate 2,819 downwards.
AGTTGCGGATGCAGAGTCAGCCGGCCCTGCTCAAGGAAGGTATCCAGCCGCGCCATCTCCTGCGCAATGGTCGGTCCATCAGAGCGCTTGATGGCGTCGAGGAGTGAAATAAGGGCGACTTTAATTTGGGTCTCCATATCGGTGATGAGTAATCTTATCCCCCTGCTACGGAGCTTAAGCGCGTTTGCAATCCTCCGTCCATAATTCGCACCGCGCTTGTGTCCCTACATCTATCATGATGCGTTGTGAAACAATTTTTCCTTATAGCCTGCCCAGCAAGCAGCCCACCACCATCATCATCGTGTCCGTGAGTTATTCTTATCACCCATGAGCAGCTTTTCGCTTCCCAGCCATGCCAATGCGACCGTCATCGAGGCGGCCTACCAGGCGTGGCAGGCCAATCCCGACTCGGTGGATCCGACGTGGCGCGCATTCTTCCAAGGGTTCACGCTGGGCAACGGCGGCGGCGCCCTGACCGCCCCCTCCCTCGCCGATGCCGGGGTCTCGATCATCGACAGCCTGAAGCAGTCGCACGTCCACTACCTCATCGCGACCTACCGCGCCCTCGGGCACATCGAGGCCCACGTGGATCCGCTAAGCGAACCGCCGGCACCCCACCCCAAGCTCAGCCTCGCCCAATTCTCCCTCGGCGAGGACGATCTCGACACCAGTTTCGACGTCGGCACCTACCTCGGCGGCGGCCAGATGAAGCTGCGCGACATCCTCATCTCGCTCCGCCTCACCTACTGCGACCGCATCGGTGTCGAGTACACCCACATCCAGGACGTTGAGGTCCGGACCTGGCTGCAGGAGCGCATGGAGTCCATGCGCAACCAGCCGGAGTTCTCCAAGGCCGAACGCATCCGCATCCTACGCCGCGTCCACAAGGCCGAATTATTGGAGCGCTTCCTCCACACCAAATATGTCGGTCAGAAGCGCTTCTCCCTCGAAGGCGGCGAAACCATGATCGCCGCGGTTGACGCCATCATCGAGCACTGCCCCGACCAGGGCGTCGAGGAAGTCGACATGGGCATGGCCCACCGCGGCCGGCTCAACATCCTCACGAGCGTGATGCGGAAGAACTTCGACGAGCTCTTCGAGCAGTTCTCCGAAAACTACATCCCCGACACCGTCGGCGGCGACGGCGACGTGAAATACCACCTCGGCTACGAGGTCGTGCTCGACACCGCCTCCGGCCACAAGGTCGAGGTCCGCCTTGCCGCCAATCCGTCCCACCTCGAGATCGTCAACCCGGTCGTCGAGGGCAAGGCCCGCGCCCGCCAGCGGATGCGCGGCGCCACCGGCCAGCGCCAGCGCGTGCTGCCGCTGCTGATCCATGGCGACGCCGCCTTTTCGAGACCCTCAACTTGTCCCAACTGCCCGGTTACAAGACCGGCGGCACCCTGCACATCGTCGTCAACAACCAGATCGGCTTCACCACGCTCCCCCGCGACTCGCGCTCGACCCTGTACTGCACCGACGTTGCCAAGATGATTGACGTCCCGGTCTTTCACGTGAACGGCGACGATCCCGAGGCCGTCTGCCACATCGCCCGCCTCGCCCTCGAATTCCGCGTCAGGTTCCAGCGCGACGTCGTCATCGACATGGTCTGCTACCGCAAGCACGGCCACAACGAGACCGACGAACCCGCCTTCACGCAGCCGCAGCTCTACCGCAAGATCGCCAAGCATCCGCCGGTCTCCGAGGTGCTCAGCCGCAAGCTGGTCGCCGACGGTACCATCACCGCCGCCGAATCTGACGCCATCCGGGCGGAATATACCGCCACGCTCGAACGCCACCTGGAGCAGGCTCGCGCCGCCGAATCGGCGAAGTCCGCCCGCCGCTCCACCGCCGCCGAGGCCAAGAAATTCGAAGGCTCCACGGCCGTATTCCAGCCCGATTTCCATTTCAAAACAGTGCCGACCGGCGTGCCCGCCGCCACGCTAGACCGGATTGTCCAAGGTCTCACGGTCCTGCCCGACACCTTCCGGCCCAACCCGAAGATCAAGCGCTTCCTCGACGCCCGGTCCAAAGCCCACCGCGAGGGCGGCCCGATTGACTGGGGCTTTGCCGAGGCGCTTGCCTTTGGCTCCCTCGTGGTTGAACGCATCCCAATCCGCCTGAGCGGCCAGGACTGCGAGCGCGGCACCTTCAGTCACCGCCATGCCGTCCTGCACGACATGGAGACCGGCGAGACGTACGCCCCCCTGAAGCACCTCGCTCCCGACCAGGCGCAATTCTGCGTCTACAATTCCCTGCTCTCCGAGGCCGCCGTGCTCGCCTTCGATTACGGGTACTCCCTCGACTACCCCAACATGCTCTGCATCTGGGAGGCTCAATTCGGCGACTTCGCCAACGGCGCACAGGTCGTCATCGACCAGTTCCTCGCCGCCGGCGAATCCAAGTGGCAGCGCACCAGCGGCCTCACCCTGCTCCTGCCGCACGGCTACGAGGGCCAGGGGCCGGAACATTCGTCCGCCCGCCTCGAACGTTTCCTCCAGCTCTGCGCCGAGGACAACATGCAGGTCGCGAACATCACGACCCCGGCGAATTTCTTCCACGCCCTCCGGCGCCAGGTGAAGCGCGACGTCAAGAAGCCGCTCATTGTCATGTCGCCCAAGTCCCTCCTGCGTCACCCGGCCGCCGTGTCGCGGCTCGAGGAATTCACCGGCGGCGCCTTTCAGGAAATCATCGACGATCCCACCCACGCGACGACCACCGGGACCACCCGCGCCCCGTTCCCCGCCGGTCACCAGGCGCCGGACCGCCTCATCTTCTGCTCCGGCAAGGTCTACTACGACCTCATCGACTACAGTGCG
>JBIJDP010000482.1:0-3102 GCA_044344065.1 Opitutaceae bacterium | reverse complement strand
AGCCTCGGTCTGGAGCAGCGGCACGCCCTGGCGTTGCATGTTCGCACCCATGAGCGCGCGATTCGCATCGTCATGCTCGAGGAAGGGAATCATGCCGGCCGCGATCGAAATGACCTGCTTCGGCGAGACGTCCATCAGATGGACCTCGGCGGCGGGCACTTCGAGGAAGTTGCCGTCCTGGCGGACGGTGACCTTGCCGACAAAGTGGTTCTTGTCGTCGATCTCGGCGTTGGCCTGGGCGATGACCTTGGCCTCTTCCTGGTCGGCGGTGAGATACTCGATCTTGTCCGTGACGCGGCCGTCCTTCACGAGGCGGTAGGGCGTCTCGATGAAGCCGAACTCGTTCACGCGGGCGTAGGTCGAGAGGGAATTGATGAGGCCGATGTTCGGACCTTCAGGCGTCTCGATGGGGCAGATGCGGCCGTAGTGCGACGGATGGACGTCGCGGACTTCGAAGCCGGCACGCTCGCGGTTGAGACCGCCCGGCCCGAGCGCGGAGAGGCGGCGCTTGTGCGTGACCTCGGCGAGCGGGTTGATCTGGTCCATGAACTGCGACAGCTGGCTGCGCGCGAAGAAATCGCGGATGACCGTCGTGAGGGCCTTCGGATTGATCAGCTTCTGCGGCGTGATCGAATCGACGCTCTGGTCGTACATCGTCATGCGCTCGCGGACGAGACGCTCGGTGCGGCTCAGGCCAACGCGGCACTGGTTGGCGAGCAGTTCGCCGACGGTGCGGACGCGGCGGGAACCGAGGTGATCGATATCGTCCACGACGCCTTCGCCCTTCTTGAGGCGGACGAGGTACTTCGTGGCGGCCACAACATCGGCACTCTCGAGGATGCGCTGCTCGATGTCGGCCTTGAGACCGAGCTTCTGGTTGACCTTGTAACGGCCGACGCGGCCGAGGTCATAGCGCTTCGGGTCGAAGAAGAGGCGCTTCAGCAGGGCCTTGGCGTTCGCGGTGGTCGGCGGCTCGCCGGGACGGAGGCGCTTGTAGATTTCCTTGAGCGCTTCCTCCTCGTTGCGGGTCGGGTCCTTCTTCAGGGCGCGGATGAGGGCGCCCTCGTCCAGGGCCGTGTCGATGACGCGGATCGTGGTGATGTCGTGCTTCTCGAAGGTGCGGACGATCTGCTTGGTGAGCGGCTCGAAGGCCCGTGCCAGAACCACGCCCTTCTGGGCGTCGATGGCGTCCTCCACGAGGACGAGGGAGGAGACGTTTTCGAGATCGAGCGCCTTGGAGACCTTGAGATCCTTGATCTCGTAGAAGAGGTTCAGCAGGTCGATGTCGCTGGAGTAGCCCACGGCGCGGAGCAGCGTCGTGATGAGGAACTTGCGGCGGCGGCGGCGGCGGTCGAGATAGACGTAGAGCAGGTCGTTGTTGTCGAACTGCACTTCCAGCCAGGTGCCGCGGTCGGGAATGATGCGGAAGGAGTGGAGCAGCTTGCCGTTCGGGTGCGGCGTGACCTCGAAGGCGATGCCGGGCGAGCGGTGGAGCTGGGAGACGACGACGCGCTCGGCGCCGTTGATGATGAAGGAGCCGCGCTCCGTCACCATCGGGATCTCACCCATGTAGATTTCCTCGTCCTTGATGAAGTCCTCCTCGCGGAGGCGGAGCTTCACGTAGAGCGGCACCGAATAGGTGATGCCGTCGCGCAGGCACTCGATCTCGGCGCTCTTGGGCTCGCCGAGGGTGTAGGAGACGTATTCAAGCGTCAGCCGGCCGTCGTAGGACTCGATGGGAAAGACCTCGCGGAAAACCGCCTCGAGGCCCTGAGGCTTGCGCTGCTTTTCAGGCACGCCCTTCTGGAGGAAATCCAGATAGGAGGTGATCTGGATCTCAATCAGGTTGGGCGGCTGAATGACTTCGCGGAGTTTGCCGAAGTTGATGCGTTCGGTATGAGTGCGGTCGGCCATGTGAATTCCCGGTTGGTTTAGACGAAAGAGGACGGAGGCACGCGCTCAGGGCGCGATGCGTGAAACGAAAAAAGAACGGTTAAAAGAAAAGGCAAAGGACAGGCCGCGTGGATACACGGCCTGTCCCGCAGATTTCGGAGGATTTGCGAAGGAGATCGCCAAGCGGTCTTACTTGAGCTCGACCTTGGCCCCGGCGGCCTCGAGCTTCTTCTTGATTTCCTCGGCCTCGGCCTTGTTGGCGCCGTCCTTGACGGACTTGGGCGCACCCTCGACGAGATCCTTGGCTTCCTTGAGGCCCAGGCCGGTGATGGCGCGGACTTCCTTGATGACGCCAATCTTGTTCGCGCCGGCCTCGAGGAGGACGACGTTGAACTCGGTCTTCTCCTCGGCGGGAGCGGCGGCGGCGGCGGCGGCCGGCGCGGCGGAGACGGCGGCGGCGGCGGAAACGCCCCACTTGCCTTCGAGATCCTTGACGAGGGCGGCGAGATCGATGACCGACTGGCTGGACAGCCACTCGATGACTTGGTCTTTGGTGATGTTGCTCATGTTGTCTTTCCTTGGGCGGACTAGCGGTTTCGGGAGTGAAACACGTTTAAGAGACGTATCCCCTAGCCTGCCTCCTGGGATTTGGCTTCCCCGGCTTGCGCCGGAAAATTTACTGGTTGGTTAAAATGTACGGATTAGGCGGCCGGAGCAGCGGGCTGCTCCTTCTTGACCTTGGCGTCGAGCACGCGGACGAAGGCCGCGGCGTTTTGCATGAACAGGCCGAGCAGTTGCGAACGCAGCGCCTCGAAGGAGGGCAGGTCGGCGATCTTGGCCAGGTCGGCGGCACTGATGAGTTTCTTCTCCATCACGCCGATCTTCACCTCGAGCTTCTGCTTTTCCTCGCAGAACTTCTTGAGGATCTTGGCGACGCCGGCGGAATTCTTGCCGCCAACCACCACGGCCGTGGGGCCGGTGAGCGCGCTCTCGAATTCGGGCAGGCCGAGGGCCTTGGCCGCGACGCGGAGCGAACTGTTCTTCACCACGTGGAACTCGGCCTTCTCGGCGTCGAGGCGCTTGCGCAGCTCGGCGACGTCGGCGACGGTGACCTTGGTGAAATTGGCGAGGATGACGTAATCGGACTTCTTGAGGTGCGTCTCGACTTCGGTGATCAGATAATTTTTTTCAGCTCTCATGGTCGTGGCT
>JBIJDP010000481.1:0-3110 GCA_044344065.1 Opitutaceae bacterium | reverse complement strand
CCATGGTGGTGTTCAACGAATCCGAGGATCGCTGGAACCTGTTCTACGTCGCCTACACCCCCGGCGAAGGGAAGATCCACGGCCTGCACACCAATGGCCGCATCTGGCGCGCGGTTTCCACCGTGGCCGGACGCGGCGGCATCGGCGGACCTTTTCGCGACGTGGGCGTCGTGCTGCAGCCCGATGCCGACTCGGAACCGTGGGAAGGCCAGCAGGCGACGGATTCTTTCTACCCGTGGCCAGTCGGTAACGAGTGGTACTCCTTCTACGGTGGCCACAACTACGAGCCGGTCGGCCCCTGGCCCGTCGGGCTCGTGAAAGCCCCGGCGCTCGCCGGCCCGTGGAAACGCTGTCCCGAGCTGAACCCCTCGCCCATCGAGCCGGTGTTTGTTGAAAACCCGATCGTGACCCTTGTCGGCCTGCACTACGTCGCGATCTACGACAACTGCGCGCCGGGCGACACGTACATCGCGGAGGCGCGGCACGTCGGCTATTCGGTCTCCGCCGACGGCATCCACTGGCCGAAGGGCGGCAACCTTGCTGTGCAACCGCCCGAGGGCCCCGCGCAATGGAGCGAGGACATCCGCACGCCGCTCGGCCTCGTCGCCGAACCCGACGGCACTTTCACGATGCTCTACACCGGCAAGGTCCGCGGCGAACACTTCTGGGCCGTCGGCGTCGCGCGCTTAAAAATGACTCTTCATGGGTAGCGGCCGGCCTCCGGACGGCCGGTTCGATATCCGCACGCAATCCGCGGCCCGTCCGGAGGCCGGGCCCTACCCAATACCACTTTTTCCATGATCCCCTTCTCCCTCACCCTCACCGACGCCCCCGCGTCCCCCGCCATCGGACCCGACCACCCCGACCTTGCCGGCAACAAGTTCGGCTTCGAGGGTGGCTGCGTCGTCAAGGAAGCCGGCGTCTACCACATGTTCACCGCCGAGATGGCCGGCGACCCATTCTGGGTGAAGATGCGACTCGCGCATTGGTCGAGTCCCGACGCCCGGCAATGGCACCGCATCGGCACGCTGTATGAGACCGACGGCAGCCTCACGCCAGGCGACACCCGCTTCTCACTCTGGGCGCCGATGGCGATCTTCAACGCGGACGAAGATCGCTGGAATCTTTTCTACATCGCCTACTCCCCCGGCCAGGGCGAACGCGAAGGCCTGCACATGCACGGCAAAATCTGGCGCGCCATCTCCGCGACGTCCGGTCGCGGCGGCATCGGCGGACCCTACCGCGACGCCGGCATCATTTTGCAGCCGGACGCCCACTCGCAGCCATGGGAGGGTCAGCAGGGCACCGATTCGTTTTTCCCCTGGCAGGTCGGTGGGAAGTGGTACGCGTTTTACGGCAGCCATCAGCACTGGCCGCTCGGCAACTGGCCGGTCGGCCTCGCGGAGGCGCCGCGCCTCGCGGGTCCGTGGACCCGTTGCGTGGGTCTTAACCCCTCGCCCATCGAACCGGTTTTCATTGAAAACCCGCTCGTGACCAAGGTCGGCACGCACTACGTCGCCGTGTACGACAACTGCGCACCCGGCGAAACCTACATCCCCGAGGGTCGGCACGGCGGCTATTCCGTCTCCGCCGACGGCATTCACTGGCCCAAAGGCGCCGACCTCGCGCTGCAACCCGAGTCCGGCCCCGCGCAATGGTCCGAGGATTTGCGCACGCCCCTCGGTCTCATCCCCGAGGACAACGGCACGTTCACCGTGCTCTACACCGGCAAGCTCCGCGGCCAGAACTTCTGGGCGCTGGGAATGGCGCGCCTGGAAAAAGCCTAGATCGCCTTTGGGTAGGGCCCGACGTCCCCGGCGGGCCGGTTGGATATGCGCACGCCAAACCGCCCTCCGTAGGCCAGCGCGCTTGCGCGCGCCAATCCGCGCCCGCCAGCGGGCTGACCTACTAATACCAAACTCCGCGCCCTCCGCGCCTCCGCGAGATAACACAAAACTCCCGCGCTCCCATTTCTCCTTCGCCCAAGCTATGATCCGCACATATTGCTACGGCCTGACACCAGTGCTTATAAACGCCAAATGACGCGCATCGTGCTTTCGCCGGCACTCCGACCGGCGCAAGGTGACGCTGCTCATCGGTCATTGAACAGCCCGTCGTCCCCTCCGGACGGCGTCGCCATGGGGTGATTGGCCCGGATATTTCCGCTGCTGCGCCCGACCGGTGCACATCCGGCCGGCATTCATTTTATGTCACATCCGGTTATCATTCAGGGCGGCATGGGGGTGGCGGTTTCCGACTGGAACCTGGCCAATGCGGTTTCGCGTCTGGGCGCGCTGGGCGTCATCTCGGGCACGGCGCTGGCCGGCGTGCTCGCGCGGCGGCTGCAGGCGGGCGATCCGGCGGGCACGATGCGGCGCGCCCTGGAAAATTTTCCCATTTCGGCCGTCGCCGAACGCATCCTCGCCCGCTACCACATTCCCGGCGGCAAGGCGACCGGGGCGGCGTTCAGGTCCACGCCGGTGCCCAGCCTGCAACCGGGACCGGCCCTGACCGAGCTGACCGTGGCGGCAAACTTCGTCGAAGTCTTTCTCGCCAAGGCCGGACACAACGGCGCGGTGGGCATCAATCTCCTGGAAAAAATCCAGCTCCCGACGATGGCCTCGCTGTACGGCGCGATGCTGGCCCGCGTTGACTACGTGCTGATGGGCGCCGGCATCCCGCGCGCCATCCCCGGCCTGCTTGACCGGCTCGCGGCGGGCGAACCCGCGGAGCAGAAGATCGACGTCGACGGCGCACAAACCGGCGAGGAAAACGCCGTCCGGTTTGATCCGGCGGCCTTCTTTGAGGGCGCGGCCCCACGCCTATCGCGTCCGCTCTTCCTCGCCATCGTCGCCTCCGCCACCCTGGCCATGACCCTGGCCCGCAAGTCGAGCGGGCGCGTGGACGGCTTCGTGGTCGAGTGCGAACTCGCCGGCGGCCACAACGCCCCGCCGCGCGGCCAGATGCAGCTCAGCGCCGGCGGCGAACCGGTTTACGGTCCGCGCGATGTGCCTGAACTCGCCAAGATCCGCGACCTCGGCCTGCCCTTCTGGCTGGCGGGCAGCTATGCCAGTCCGGAGAAACTGGCGGAGGCGCAAAGCCTCGGCGCC
>JBIJDP010000480.1:0-3111 GCA_044344065.1 Opitutaceae bacterium | reverse complement strand
GGCCGCATCATCGCTGTGATGCGCCCGGCAGGTCTCGGGCCGGGCGGCATAGATCGAGCAGGCTCCGGCGCGCAACAATGCGCACGGGGTCCGCGGCAATAGCCAACCCGGACGGTCGCGATCCGCTAGTGCCGCGCGGTGGGCGGCAGTTCGCGCCATGACCTCGTCGAGTTCCACCGGCGTGAAGTGCCGCTGGATGTGACTGGCGGCAATCAGCACCTCGTGGGCCTGCACCCCCACCCGCTCATGGCAGCAGGCCGCGCATCCGCTCCGGCACGCGACCGCCGCCCGGGCATCCTCCGGCGCGGATGCATAAGCCCGGTCGAATCCCTCGTACGCCAGCCGCACCGTGGCGAGCAGGTCTCCCGGATTGCGCGTCCGCTTCAGCTTCTTGAGCAGGGCTTCGCCCGTCTGGTAAAACAGTTCTTCTTCACCGGCGTTGAATCCGCTGCCCATGGCGCCACCCAATACTATCCAACGACGACGTCACGCCCGTAGTCCGGCAAAGAAATCGGGCCGGCCTGAGGCGGCAACCTCAGGACTTCAAGTCGAGACCGATGCGTAGCTTGCCTTACATTCAGCTGTAGGGCGGGGTTCGGAGACCTCGCCCTACAGCTGGCATCCTCCTTCGACAAGGTCACCCCAGACCCAGCCGCCGGCGCGCGTACCGCACGCTGCGGTGGACAAAATCATCCTCGCGGGCCAGCGCCGATCGTTCCCCACCCTCGGCCTCCACGGGGATTTCCAGGATGATGCGATCAAGGGATGTCCTGGTGCGGAGCAGTTTCATGGCAGCCGAAAGGTCGATGACCCCATCACCCAGAGCGACACCCGTGATCTTGCCACCATAGTTGGTCGGCGCCATCGCATAATCCTTGAAGTGCGTGGTCACGGCAAAGGGTGCCATTTGCGCGGTCGCGACAATCGGGTCCTCCAGCGTCAGCAGCGCATTGCCCACGTCGAGGCAGATGCCCACCCAGGGGCTGTCCACGGCCCGGACCACCTGCAGCAGTTCATCCGTGGTGAGATCCCCGTGATTTTCCACGGCGATCCGGATGCCAAGGTCCTCTGCCCGGCGCCGCACCCGCTTCAATCCCGAGATGGCCCGGCGGATTTCGGCCGGCACCTGCGTGCAGTGATGCCAGCGGGCAAAACCCGCGAAGGTGCGCAACACGGACGAACCCAAGCGCCCGGCCACCGCCAGTTCCCGCTCCAGCCGGCGGGGATCGGTCCCGATGGTGCCGTACTCCAGAAACAGGCCCGGCCCGGCCGCGGCGGCACGCACCTCGGCAAGATAGGAACAGTCCCGCGATGCGAGGTGCATGGGGTCGATCTGGCAGCCATCGAGTCCCAGAGCCGCCACGCGTTCGATGAAATCAAACAGGGTCAGCCGACGCCTGGGCGTGAAATCCGGATGAGCCCCAAAGGCGAGATGATAGCTGTAGCTGTCGAGTCCGAGCTTCATGGTCATGGCGTCATCACGGCCTTGATGATTTCACCGCGCCCGACCGCGGCCACGGCCTCTGGGTAACCGGTGAAATCCAGCCGCCGGCTGATGAGTCGGTCGGTGCGGATTTTCCCCGCCTCGATCAGGCGCACCACCGCGGCCAGATCCTCATTCGTGAGCCACTTGGAGTTGTGGATCGTGAGCTCATGGTCGAACAGCGGCCACAGCGGCACCTCCATCACGCCCTCGGAATAGCCAAAGACCACCAATGTCTGGCGGGCGATGTGGCAGGCGGCCGCATAGGCGGCCTTGTGACCCGAGCACTCGATCACGAGGTCGGTGCCGGTCCGCCGGAGCTGTTCCATGCCGGCCGCATCATTGGCGGCGACCACCCGGTCGGCGCCGAGTTCGCGCGCGAGTTGCAGCCGGTCCGGGGCGACATCAATGCCGGTAACTTCCCCAGCGCCAAATTCCCTTACCAGCTGGATCGCGGCCAGTCCCGCCGCCCCGCAACCAAACACCGCCACACTCCGGCCCGTGTAATCCGCGACCTTCCGCACCGCGCGGTGCACGCAGCCGAAGAGCTCGCTCATGGCGACCTGCTCCAACGGCACCGACTGATTAACGCGCACGATCTGGTCGGCTTTGCGCGTCACGTATTCGGCATACAACGGCGGACCGCCCAGCCCGGACATCACCACATGATCGCCCCCGGCAAAACCCGTGACCTCCCGACCCACTGCAGCGACAACACCCGCACCCTCGTGGCCGGGAAATCCCGGCACCCCGTATTCCAGGTACACCAGGTCACGGTACAGGCCGCGGTTGACCTTGAGGTCGTGCTGGTTGCACAGCGCCATGAACTCCATCCGCACCAGCACCTCGCCCGGACCCGGTGAAGGGACCGGCACCTCGATGATTTTGAAGGACCCGGCCTTCTCGATGAGGATCGCGCGCATGCTGGTGCTGTCGTGGATTGTCTGTCCGGGCATCAATACCCGGTCCACTCATGAAACAGGTTAGGACCGTTGCGTCCAATCCGCTTTCCTGCGCCTGAGGCCCGCGCCGTCAGGCGTTCGCGATCACGCCACCGGCAAAGCCGGGTAATCGGTGTAACCGCGCGGACCGGGTGAGTAAAACGTGCTGGCATCCGGTTCCACCAGGGCGGCGCCGGCGCGTATGCGCTCCACGAGGTCGGGATTGCTGATGTAGTGATGGCCGAACGCGACGGCGTTCAGGGTGCCATCCGTCACCGCCTGCGCGGCCTCGGCGGGCGTATAACCCATGTTGCCGATCAAGGCCCCGTGGAATGCCGCCCGGGCGGGTCCTACCACCTCGGCCTTCTGCAGGCCGAAGAAATCGCCGCGCATGATGTGCAGGTACGCGATGTCACGCTGGTTGAGCTGCGCCGCCACGTAGCCGGTCAGTGCGACCGGATCGCTGTCCTTCATGTCGTTGTAGCTGTTGAGCGGGGAAATGCGCACGCCAACCCGGTCGCGACCCCAGACGGCCACCACAGCATCCACCACCTCCAGAAGCAGCCGGGCGCGATGCGCGATCGGACCGCCATAGGGACCGCTGCGCTGGTTGCTGCCGTCGCGCAGGAACTGGTCGAGCAGGTAGCCATTGGCCCCGTGCAGTTCCACGCCGTCGAAACCCGCGGC
>JBIJDP010000479.1:0-3112 GCA_044344065.1 Opitutaceae bacterium | reverse complement strand
GAGGTCCCGCATGTCCCGGGTCGTCGCGTAGCCGTGCGACGCCATATAGTCCTTCAGGTCGGACACGATTCCGTTCACGATATCGTAGCCGTTCATCAGGGTCTCGGAGCAGATGCCCACGAGGTCCGCACCGCACATCATGATCTCGGCCGCGTCGGACGCGTTCCGAATTCCGCCGGCTGCGTGGATCCTCGGTCCTGGCCCGTTGAGCTTGCGCATCTCGTAGGTGTCGCGCAGCGCCAGCGGTTTGAGCCACTGCCCCGAGTGGCAGGACATGCTGATTTCGTTCTGGAGGTGGTAAGCCGACTTGCCCGGGTGATCGAGGTCGATGGGCGGGATCGCGAGTCGGTTGGCCGTGCCGCCCACCGAATCGGCGCCGGCCTCATACAGGGCTTTCGAAATCTGTGCGATGCGCCCGCCCTCCGGCGTCAGCTTGACGAACAGTGGGATGCGCACCTGGCTTTTGATGGCCCTGATGATCTCGGCGACCTCCTCCTCGTGCTGCCCGAGGCTCGCACCGGTCTTGATCGTGCAGCTCGTGTCGTCTCCACCGGAAACCTCGAGGTTGTAGGACATGTTCGGACAGCACATGTTGAGCTCGATGATGTCGGCCCCGACGTCCTCGAAGCGCTTCGCCATGCGCACCCAGCCTTCCACGCCATCGTCCCCGGCATAGGTGATGTTGGCCATGAGCAGCAGCTCGGACAGATGCTTCTTCGCGCCGTCGATGAGCGCGAGGCCCTCCTCCGTGTCCAGCCGCTTCTCCGCCGTGAAGCAGAGGGCGTTGCGGTCCTTGAACACCGCGTAGCGCGGCTTGCGGTTGATGTACGGGTACGGGTCGATCGTGAGTTTGATGCTCGCCGCCGCCCAGCCCGTCTGCTCGATGCGGACCAGCTGCTTCACCGATTTGGTGGTCGGGCCGGACGCCACGTAGAACGGGTTCTTGAAGGTCAGTCCGGCAATCTCCACCGGCAGGTACAGGTCCTTGGCCAACGCCGCTTCCTCCTTGCGAAGCCCGATTCCGGGCAAATCTCTAAAGACGGTCGTTCTTCACGGCCAAGCCCTCGCGCGCCGAGCGGTAGATCAGGTCCACCACGCGCAGCGCCTCGAGGCCAGCCACGCCGGTCAGCCCCTTCGGCGCCTCGACGCCGGCGGCACAGCATTCCATGAAGCACCGGATTTCGTCGACGTAGCCGAAATCGTAGCGCTCGTCCACGACTGGCCGCGACCAGCCCGTGGTGACCTCGGCCTTCTCGATGGTGTACTTCGGTCCGGGGACCGAAAAGCACTGGACCGCCGAGCTCTGGGTCAGGTCCACGTGCAGCACGCCCTGGTCGCCGTAGAAGTCGATGGTGTCCTCCATGCCGCCCGACGTGATGTAGTTCGCATCGACCGTGGCCGTCGTTCCATCCTCGAAACGGAGCAGGCAGGACGCCCAGTCCTCGCCCTCCAGCTTCTTGTGCTTCACGTTCTTCTCGAGTCCCCCCGTGCTCATCGCGACGAGGTCGGTCCACCGGTAGTCCTTGAGCGCGAGCACGAACCCCAACGGGTGGATGCCGAGGTGGATCATCGCACCGCCGCCGCAGTAGCGGAGGGTCTGCGCGTAGGGGGAATGCGACCCCGAGTGGCTCTCCCGCGCGCGGATGTAAAGCAACTTGCCGATGGCCCCTTCGTCGAGGAGCCGCCGCGCCTTCCGCAGTGCCGGCGCGAAGAACCAGTCCACCGCGTAGTAGATGCGCCGACCCGCCGCACGTGCGGCCTCGACCATCTCCTCCGCGTCCGCGACCGTCGTCGCGAGGGGCTTCTCCACGATGACGTCGCGCCCTTGGCGAATTGCGGCCATCGCCACGTCGTGGTGCATGTAGTTGGGCAGGCACACGTCCACCAGATCGCAATCGACCTCCGAGATGGCCCGCTCGAAATCCGTGTGGATCCCAGCCTCCCGGAGCCCGAACTTGTCGACGAGCCGCCGCACCTTCTCCGGGTCGCGCCCGCAGACCGCGACGACCTCGGCGATGTCCTGGCACCGCGCGTATCCGTCCAGATGCAGATCGGCGCCGAACGCCGCTCCTACCAACAGGACCCTGACTTTACTCGGCATGGCGCGGTCCTCCTTCATGGGCTCAGATAGCACAGGAACATGTCCGTCACGCTGCTGATCCGCGCCTGGAGACGGTCCTCGTCGTCGAGGTCGCTTTCGAGCAGGGTCGACAGCGTGTAGCGGTTGGAGAAATACGAGAAGGTGTAGGTCAGGAGCGACAGCAGCATCGGGTCCGCGTCCAGGTCCGCGCGGAACGAACCGTCGGTCCGCCCCTCCTCGAAGAGGTCCCGGATCCGGCGGTAGACGGGGGACTTGGACTCGCGGATATCGACCTCGCGGAGGTAGCGCGCCTGGTTCAGGTTCTCCCACAGGATCAGGTTCACGTAGGTCGGGTTTTCATGGAGGAACTCGAAGTAGAGTCGGATCAAGTCGCGGAGACGGTCGACGACGGGCGCGTCCCTCTCGAGCAGTGCGGTCTCCAGACGGCTCAATCGTCCGTAGACCTCTACCAATACAGCTTTGTAGAGGCCTTCCTTGTTGTCGAAGTACTGGTAGATCATCCGCTTGTTGAGACCGGCTTTCGCCGCGATCTCGTCCACGCGCGCGCCATGGATCCCCTTCTCGGAGAATTCCGCCTCGGCGGCGTCGAGGATCAACTGTCGGGACCGTTTCGCATCCCTCGGGCGCTGGACCGTCATGGATCCTCCGTGTGTGCCGTCTTCGGGTGGGCCTCGGGCAGGGCCTCGGGTGAGGCTCGGACCCGTGCCCGGCGCCATGTAACCAGTTGGTTATAAAGTAGCACCAAACCCAAGGAGGGTCAAGGAGAGGGCCAGGCGAGGTCCTACATCATCTCGTCGATTTTCCGTACTCGCAAGTAACGTACTTACGAGTACGGAATATTCGCGCAATCCTTGCAATGCAATGTCAAGGCACGTTTCGAGCGTTTCGTCCGCCTGTCAGCCTCTCACGGCCATGGCGAACCGCTCGCTCAAGTTCTCTTCTCCGCTGTCCGGAATCCCCAGACAGTGGGCGATCGCATCCCCGTCCATCTGCTGGACGGCTTGGAAGAGT
>JBIJDP010000026.1:0-10489 GCA_044344065.1 Opitutaceae bacterium | reverse complement strand
AGATCGACGACGGCGCCGTCGTCGATGGCAGATCGGAAATGGCAGATCGGAGATCGGCAATGGGAGGAGTGGGATCGGTTGACTGGAGTTCGCGGAAGCGGGCGACGGCGGCGCGGTAGTGCTTCGGATTTTCGAATTCGCAGTAGATTGTGCGGACACCGGCGGTCCACGCCGCGTCGAGTTGCGGGAGATCGCGGATGACGGCGATGAGTTCCGGTGCGGGCAGGGTGGCGGGGCGGGGACGGGAGTTCGCCGTCGGTTGGTCTCCACGCAAGGTCCAGCGCTTGGGCTGGGCGCGCAGTTGGTCCAGTTCGGTCGCGGCGTCGCGGCGCAGGCGGTTGAGTTCGCTGACGGGCAGAATGACGTCGCCTTCCAGGTGCGATTCAAAGCGGTCGAGCCGGAAGGGTGTGCCGCCGAGGCGGCCGAGTTGCTCGCGCAGACGGTCGGTGCCCAGGGGCTGCTTCTCCGCGTGACCGAGTGGCACCGCGGAATCGAGCCGGACCACATGGCCCTCGCCGTCATTGGCGATCAGAGTCAGCGGCGTCCCGGCACGACCGTGGACTTCCAGGGTGATGGGCCGTTGGAAACGGATTTTGTCGCCGGTGAAGGTGGAGCGCAGCTCGCGATCCAGGGCGGGGTCGTTGGTTTTCCAGATCCGGTCGCCGACGTGGACCTTGCGGAAATTCACATCCCCTTCGCCAAAGCGCAGGACAACCTCCGCACCGGCGGATTCGACCTGGTAGATCCGGCCGCCTTCCTCGCCGCTCTCCGGCGAGCCGGCATCGAAGACCACACCGTCGCCCGGTTTGACCGGTGCGACCGGACGCAGATGCACGCCGGCGCCGCGATTGGAGCCGCTGGCGGCCCCGGATACGCGGATGACCTCGCCGAGAAATACGCCGCGCTTGGTGCCGAAGCGCCCGTGGGCCAGCGTCTGGTTGTCATTGCCGCGGAACCAGCCGGTGTAGAGGCCGCGGGAGAAACTCATCTCCAGTTCATAGCGGGCGGTTTTCGGCTCGAAGGCCGGAGTCGGTTCGCCGGTCAGCTCCGCCATCACCCTGTCGAGCGCCTGACGGTAAACGCGCGTGATGCTGGCGACATATTCCGGCGACTTCAGCCGGCCTTCGATCTTGAGCGAGGCCACGCCGGCGCGCACGAGGTCGGGCAGCACTTCGAGGCCGGAGAGATCCTGCGGACTCAACAGATAGCGCCGGTCGCCGAGTTCGACCTTCTGGCCGTCGGAGATCAGGACGTAGGGCATGCGGCAGGCCTGGGCGCATTCGCCCCGATTGGCCGAGCGCCCGCCCAGGGCCTCGCTGGTGAGGCACTGGCCGGAATAGGCGACGCACAGGGCGCCGTGCACGAAGACCTCGAGTGGCAGCGGTATTTGCTGCAAGACCTGCGCCTCTTGGATCGCGTTGATCTCCTTCAGTGAATTCTCCCGTGCCAGCACGACGAGCTGCGCGCCAAGCTCGCGCACGAACTGCACGCCGGCGGCACTGGTGACGGTCATCTGCGTGGACGCGTGGATCGGGAAATCCGGGGAGAGCTCGCGGATGAGGCGGCAGATGCCGACATCCTGCACGATCGCGGCGTCCACGCCGCTGGCGATGATGGTGCGGAGATAGTCGGTGGCGTCGGCGAGCTCGTTGGTGAAGACGAGGGTGTTGAACGTGACGTACCCGCGCACGCCGCGCCGGTGGAGAAAAGCCATCAGGGCGGGCAGGTCGGCCTGGGTGATGTTCTTCGCCCGCATGCGGGCGTTGAAACGCTCCAGTCCGAAGTAAATGGCGTCGGCCCCGTTCTCGACCGCCGCGCGGGCACATTCCCAGTCGCCAGCCGGTGCCAGCAGCTCCGGCCGTCGGTAGCCCGGGCGGGTCGGGACGGTGGTGGGCTCGGTGGTTTGCATGCAGCGGGTGGCGTCGTTTGCCGGTTGTTCCTGCCCAAATGGTAAAGCCACAACCAGTGCGGACGGGCGAGGCTTAACCGCCGGCATTGGCGGCCACGGGAAAATTGCGCGCGGCATGCGGGGCGGCGGCGCGCAGCCAGGCCGCCAAGCCGACGGTCAGGGCAAAGGCGGCGGCGGCGACAAATCCAGCCTGCGGATATCCCGCCAGGCGTCCCGTGGCGTCGCGATGAATGATAAGACCCGCCACATAGGTGGCGAGCGCACTGGAGGACTGCTGCAGGGCGGAATTGACGCTCATGAAGCCGCCGCGGTAGCGGGGCTCAACCGCATTGGTCACCATGGCCATCGCCGGAGCGAAGCGGCCCGACATGGTGATGAAAAACAAGGTCGTGACGACCAGCGTCATGGGCAGCGGCGTGACATTGAGCTGCGTTACAATCAGCGCGACCACGACCGCCAGGGCGGTGATCGCGGCCAGGACGTAAAGCTTGTCATGGCGGTCGGTCAGGCGGCCGATCCAGGGCGTGGTGAAGAAGGTGCAGGCTCCGCCGAAGAAATAGATGAGCGGCAACTGGGCCTCGGTCAGGCCGACGTTGGCCACCATCGAGGGCGCCATGAAGGGGATGACGATGCCGCCGGCGAAGACCAGGATCATGCTGAGCAGGAAGGCGCGGACATGAATGCGATGCGTGAGGATCTCGAACATCTGCCGCAGCGGATGCACATCGCTGCGGTGACTGGCGACATGCGGCAGGATCCTCAGGGCCACGCCCAGGACCACGGCGCTCACTCCGGCCAGCAGGAAAAAGGGGGCATGCCATTGGAACCAGGTGGCCAGGGTGAGTCCGACCGGCACACCCAGCACGGAGGCAAGCGGGAAGGCCGTCATCACCACGCCCATGGCCCGGCCCCGGCGTTCCGGGGGGATGGCATCGCCCACCATGGCGGTGACCAGCGAGCCGGCCACGCCGCCAAAAGCGCCGGCGGCCAGACGGGCCGCCATCAGAAACCCATAGGTTGGGGCGAGGGCACAGGCGAGGGTGGACAGGCCGAAGCCGGCGTAGAGCGTGAGCAGGGCGCTTTTCCGATCAAAGCGATCCAGCACAAACCCGCCCAGGAAACCGGTCACCGCCGCGGCGAAACCATACGATGCCACCAGCAGGCTGAACTGCCCCGGCGTGATGTTGAACACCCGCATGAGGCCGGCACCCAGCGGCATCATGATCATGAAATCCATGATGTGCGTGAACTGGATGGCCGCGAGGGTCAGCAAAAGGGTCTGCTCGCGCAAAACCGGCCGGGCAGCGTTGTCAGGTGGCGACATGGAGGACCACGCTTTACGGTCAATCGGCAAAGGGCAACCCGCCGGGCTCGAAAGTCAGGGCAGCAGATGTTCCTGCACGCTTTCGTGCAGCAACTTCAGGAATTGGGAGACACCCCGGCTTTGGTAACGCTGCAAATGCCGGATGATCACGAGATCGCGGGTGGGCGAGCAATTGGCCAAGTCAATGTAGACCAATGACCCGGTGTCCTCGCGGGCCCGGGTGACCCTGGGCAGGATTGAGACGCCTGCGCCAATGGCCACCAATGACTTGACCGTGGCCACTTGGGCACAACGGAAGCCGACTCGTGGTTCGATGTGATTGTCGCCACAGAAATTCTGCACCTGCTCTGCGACCGAGCTCGCATTGCCCAAGAGCACAAAGGTCTCTCCGCCCAAATCCTTGGGGGTGACCAGATTCTGCCTAGCCAGGGGGTGATTGTGCGCGACTACCAGCAGGAGCGGCTCACTCATGAGGATTTCAACCGACACCTGCTTGTTGATCACGGGTTGGGCGGTGATGGCCAAATCCAGTTCGCCCTCCAATACACCCCGCACCAACTGAGGCCTAAAATCCTCCCGCATGCTGATTTGCAGATTGGGATTTTTCTCCCGGCACAAGGCTATCAGGGGAGGCATCAAGTAGGGTGCGACAGTCGGAATCGCTCCCACATGAATACGGCGCTCCAATCCGGGATCGTCCTGGAGTTCCTTCGTGGCGTTGTCCGCTTCAAACAGGATACGACGGGCCCTTTCCAAGAAGATGGAACCGGCCTCTGTCAGCACGGCCTTGCGGCCCAGGCGATGGAAAAGTTTGTGGCCAAGCTCATGCTCCAGATTTATAATCTGCTGGCTCAAAGTTGGTTGAGTGACGAAAAGCTTTTCTGAGGCCCGGGTGAAGTTACCCATGTCGGCGGCGGCAATCAGGTAGCGGAGTTGATATAATTCCATAGATAAAATCGATGACAGAAATAGGTAATCACTATTTTTATTATTGTAAAGGTGGGTTATCATGACCGCGCCGTCAGACCCTGGCGGTAACACACCTATGAATAACAAAATCATCCTCACCTCGGCCATCGCTCTCAGCATCATCGCGGCCGGCTTCTTCCTTTACAACGTGCGCCTTCCGATTGCAGCAGACAGCCTGATCGGCTTTGCGGCAGTCCTTACAGTCGCGGCAGTGGCGGCCATCGAATACCGCCTCCACGGCCGGCGTTCGCTGAGCAAGTAAGAAGCCACGAAACCCAGCTTTGGCCTATCCAAGCCCGGAGTCACCCGACTCCGGGCTTTTTTGTGCCTTTCGTTCGCCGTGCTGCAGGCTGGGAAACTATCTGGCGATATTTTAGACAAACATCAGGCCCGATGACGCTTCCCAGGCAAACATCCCAACCCCAACGCATGGAGGAAGTTTCCAACGATGATTCCTGGAAGAACTGGTTTCAGCAGTACGGCCCGAAACTGCTGCTCTGTGCGCGGCAGTGGACCCGCTCGCTGGCCGATGCCGAGGATGTGGTGCAGGAAGCCTTTGTCCGCTATTGGCGGCACCAGCGGGTGCTCGGGGGTGATCCGCAGGCCCTGCTGCTTACCTCCGTGCGTCGGGCGGCCTTTGACCTGGCCCGCCGCAACCAACGCCGGACGAATCGCGAGGTCCGCGCCGAGGGCGGCCTCGAGGAAACCGAATCGCTTTTCGAGCCGCTGCCCGGGGCTGATGACCGCCGGCAGGCCATCGAGGCCGCGCTCCGCCGCTTGTCCGACGAACAGCGGGAAGTTCTCATGCTCAAAATCTGGGGCGAACTCACCTTTGACGAAATCGCTCGCCAACTGGACATCCCGCTTAACACCGCCGCCTCGCGCTACCGTTACGCACTCGCGGCCCTGCGCAAGGAACTGACCGCCATCGACTGCCATGGATGACGAACTCCAACAACTCGAAGCCGAACTCCAGCGTTTGCGTCCCCGCGATCCGTCGCCGCAACTGCAGGCCCGCGTGTCTGCCAAGCTCGCGCCGCGCCGGCCGACCGTGTGGTGGTGGGCGGCCTTGCCGCTGGCGGCTGCCGTGGCCCTGGCCTTTGCGCCATGGTTCCGTCCGGCACAGGTGCATGCACCTGTGGTCACGACCACCCCGGTTGCGCCCATGACGGAGAACATGCCCGACGAGTATCAGCCGGTGGCAGCGGAAAACCTGCTATATGCCACGCAGGACGAGGGACTGGTCACCCTGACCAGCGGGATGCCGGCCCGGCGGGTGCGCAATTCCTACGTGGACACGATCACCTGGCGCAATCCGCGGACCAATGCCTCCCTGCGCTGGTCCGTGCCGCGGGATGAAGTGCGCGTGGTGCCGGTCAATTTCCAGTAAGCATCCAACCCAATAATCCATCCATGAAGACAACCCTCAGTTACGTCATCCCCATCGCCGGGTTCATCCTGGCGATGCCCATCGTCCAAGGCCAGCCCGCGGAGGCGGCGGCGCCCAGGAAAGAAATCAAGCAGGAGCTCCGCGTCATTGCCGAGGACGGTTCCGAGCCGAAAATCGAACGCCGCATGAAATTCGTCGGCCGCAAGGCCGGCCCGCAGGAGATGGAGACGGTGACCTACCTCGGGGTCTACGCGGCGCCGGTGGACCGCACCCTGAGCGAGCAGCTCGGTTTGCAACCGGACACGGGCCTGGTCGTGAACATCGTCTCGCCCGAGAGTCCGGCGTCGGCCGTGCTCAAGCCCCATGACATCCTGCTGAAATTCAATGACCAGATCCTCATTGACCAACGGCAACTGAGCGTCCTCGTGCGCAACCAGAAGGAAGGTGATGAAATCACGCTCACCCTCATGCGCGCCGGGAAGCAGATCACGGCCAAGGTGAAGCTCGGCAAGCACGAGGTGCCAAAGATGGCGGTGTTCAACCACCGGCTGCCCGGCGCCGGTGGCGGGAACATGAGCTGGGTCACCAGTGACGCCGGTCTGGCACCCGTGGCGGAAGTCGATCACGTGCTCGGACTCATGCACCTGGGCGCAGAAGGCGCGCCGCGGGCCGTGCGGCACAACCAGATGGATGGCGATCGCATGATTTCAGTCACCGTCAACACCGGTGACAGCAACATGGACTTCAGCGACGAAAAGGGCGCGCTGGAGCTGACAATCAAGGATGGAAAAAAGGAGTTGGTCGCGAAGGATCCCAAGGGGGAAATCATTTTCTCCGGGCCGATCAACACTCCCGAGGAACGCAAGGGTCTGCCGCCGGAGGTCGCGGAACGGCTGAAGAAAATCGAGCATATGCAGGGATTCTCCTTCAAGACCGGTGAGGGCTTCGAAGGAGGAGAAGTGAAGGTCATCCGGCACCAGGGGCAGGGTATCTCCATGCCGCTCCCCGCGGAGGCTCCAGCCGCCCGGTCCCAGCCGGTACTCTGAAACGCGTTGCGCGCATAGAGCGGGTTTGTAGCCGGGGTCGTTGACCCCGGTCTGGGAGCAACGACAAACCCCGGCGACAACGGCGGAGGCGGCAACAGTATTTCTTAATCCGCTCAAGCCCCCGGCCAAAACAAAACGCGGAGCTTTTCGGCTCCGCGTTTTGTTTTGCGCCCGGCGCGGTGAAATGACTCAGGCCGGCGGGGTGGCTTGGGTAAACGGCGCGGCGGCCGGCCGGTTTTTTACGAATGCCGCCACGATGAGGGAGATGACCAAATTCCAGATGAAGACCATGACGGCCCCGGTCGCCGTCATCGCGACGGGGCTCAGCCACGGACGGATGTATGGTTCGGCCTGCTCGATCTGGGCGGCGGACAGGTTCTTGGCCTCCAGGGCGGCAATTTGCGCCTGCAGGACCACTTCCCGGAAGTTCGGATCAATGAAGGCAAAATAGACGTAGTTGTAGACGGCGCCGAAGAGGGCGCCGAAAAGCCCGATCATCACCCCGGTGCCAAGCGCAGAACCGTAACCCCAGGGCTTGTCGGCGGGCGTGTTGGCCCGTTTCTCCCGCATGCCGAGCAATATGCAGGTCACGCCGATGACCAGGCCGACAACGATGCTGATGTTTTGCGCGATCTTCAGCTTGTCGGCGTCGGCGTGAAAGCCGGTGAAGTAGAGTCCCAAACCGACGAAGGCTCCGCAAAGCGTCATGATGAACCCATAGGTGATGCTGGTCTTCATGCGCGCAGCTTGGGGCGCCCATGCAAAAAAACAATGCCACAGTGACCGGAGGCTATCCGGCGGGAGCAACGGTCCCGGCCCGGCAACGAAAGGCGCCGGCTCAGGAATTGTCGCCGTCGATCAGGCGGCCCAGGCCGCCAAGGACCGAACCTTCCTCGCGTCCGCCCCGACCGGTCTTGGGCGCGGCGGCCACGATGCGGCCGGCGAGACGGGAGAAGGGCAGGGATTGGAGCCAGATCCGGCCGGGGCCGCGCAGGGTGGCGAAGAACAGGCCTTCGCCACCGAAAAGCGCGGTTTTGATGCCGCCGACAAATTGAATGTCGTAATCAATGGTCGGCTGGAAACCCACGATGCAGCCGGTGTCGACGCGCAGTGTTTCGCCGGGTCCCAGGGTGCGCTCGTGCAAAGTGCCGCCGGCATGGACGAAGGCGAGGCCGTCGCCCGTGAGGCGTTGCATGATGAAGCCCTCGCCGCCGAATAGTCCCGTGCCGAGACGCTTCTGAAAGGCGATGCCGATGCTGACGCCCTTGGCGGCGCAAAGGAAAGAGTCCTTTTGGGTGATGAGTTCGCCGCCGAGATCGCGGAGATGCAGCGGGATGATCTTGCCCGGATAAGGGGCGCCGAAGGCCACGCAGCGCCGGGTGGCCGCCTGGTTCTGAAAGACGGTCATGAACAGCGACTCGCCCGTGAGCAGGCGTTTGCCGGCGCCAAGCAGCGCGCCCATCAGGCCGGAATTCTGGGCCGAGCCATCGCCGAAGACCGTCTCCATGACGATGCCGTCGTCCATGTACATCATGCCGCCGGCTTCGGCCACGGTGGCTTCGCCCGGATCGAGTTCGATTTCCACGAACTGCATGTCGTCACCGTGGATGCGGTAGTCGATTTCGTGCATGGAATTCACCGGCCGGAGCACCGGCGGCTTGGGCTCGGATGGGCTCATGTCAAAGTAACTGCCTGCAACCCGATCAGGCGGCAAGACTGCCGGCCGAGGTGCGGCGGTGACGGATGACCTGGGCGCGGGACGGGAAGTGGGCGAGGCCCATGCGGCGAATCGGCTCCCAGGTGCGGCGGCGGGGCGAGTAGTCGCGGACGACGCCGGCCAGGAAGAGCACGCCGGCGAGGGCGGCATAGGATGCGGTTGATTCAAGCCCGAGGGACAGGCTGAGGGCGAAAAGGCCAACACCCAGGAGGGCGGCGGCGACGGTGTAGGTGAGAAGTTTCATGGCGGGTGTGGATTGATTCACGGTGGTGTGTTTGATGCACCTAATACGCCCTCCGGCCGCCAAAGTTACAAAAAAACCGCTCCGGGTGAGGAGCGGTTTTCGGGCGGGATGAACGGCGTTTTCAGTCAGTCCCGCAGCACGGCCCGCACCAGGCGGTCATCACCGTCATTCGGCGCCGGGACGAGGCCGAGCGCGGCGCACAGCAGATTGTAGACGTGGACATTTTCCACGGCATCGATGGTGACACCGGATTTGAAGGACGGTCCTTGGGCAATGAATACGGCGCCCATCGCCTCCAGCTGCGGGTCGTAACCGTGATCTCCCTTGAGAAAGCGGCTGCGGTAGCGCTCGAATTCGGCGCGGCGCAGCACGTG
The DNA here is from genome assembly GCA_044344065.1 of Opitutaceae bacterium. GTDB lineage: Bacteria > Verrucomicrobiota > Verrucomicrobiia > Opitutales > Opitutaceae > UBA2377. The sequence goes on along the minus strand of JBIJDP010000026.1, from coordinate 1,516 downwards.
CCAGCCTGCATCGGGCAGCATCCACACGGTCGGGGTGCGCGGGGACGGGCCGACATGCCATCCGGCCGGCAAGTCTTCCGTGCGCAGGACCCGCACATGCGGTATGGGGGCGAGCCTGGCCACAAGGGCGGAGGCGTCGCCCCCGGGTGCGCGCAGGCCGGCGACCGAGCCGGTGAAGTCGATCTGCACGGTGGCGGGATCAATGTAGTCGTCCAGCACCACCACCCGCACCGCGTCGCATCCGGTCATGCCGTGGTCGGAGACGATGACGAAGTTGGCGGTGATATTTTCCGACTGCAGCCTCGCCACCATGGCCCCGACGTGGCCGTCGAGCAGCTTCACGGCCGCCGCCAGTTCAGGCGAATCGGGGCCGAAGGCATGGCCGGCGCCGTTCGTTTCTTCCAGATAGAAGGTCACGAGGGCGGGTCGCTCATTGGCCGGGAGACGCAACCAGCCGATGACCGTGTCGAGGCGCTGCGCAAACGGGACGCTGTAGTTGTAGGGAAACCAGAACGTGGGGCGAAGCCCGTGCACCTCGGTCTCGGACCCGACCCAGAAATAGCACGCACTCTTCCGTCCCTGGCGCACGGCCGTGATCCAGACGGGTTCGCCACCCCACCACCGCGGGTTCCGGTTGGCGCCAGGGTTGCGGTAGCCGAAGACCTCCCCGGTGGAGGCATCCAGCATGTCGTTGTTGATGATGCCGTGATGGGCGGGATAGAGGCCGGTTGCCAGGGAGTAGTGATTGGGAAAGGTGTTGGAGGGAAAGACCGGCGTCAGGCGCCGGGCCGTCACGCCATCGGCGATCAGCCGGCGCAGGTTGGGGGTCTCCCCTGGGTACCTGGCGCAGTAATCCCAACGAAAACCATCCAGTGAGATGAGGATGAGCGGCGGGGTGGGTGCCTGCGGTTGGCTGGCGAAGAGGGAACCGGCGGACAGCGTACCGAGGATCGATAGCGCGAAGACCAGTTGGCGGATGCGAATCAGGCAATTCATGATCGAAGGGTCACCAGGGTCGCGCCCCAGCCGCCGGAATGCTCGTTGCCGGACCGGTAACCGAGGACCAGGGGAGAGCGTTTGAGCAGCGCATGCACCGTCGTGCGCAGGGTGCCCGTGCCCTTGCCGTGGATGATGCGCACCTCGCGCAGGTGGCGCGCGGCGCATTCGCCGAGATAGGCGGGGATGAGTTCGCCAAGGTCCTCAGGGCGGAAAGTATGCAAATCCAGCTCGCCCGTGATCGGCAGCACCACCGGAGCGGGATCTGGCTCCTTGCGGGTCACGTGTGCGGCGGTTCCTGCCGTTCGGCCGGGGCGGTTCTTGGCGGTGCGAGGGGCTTGTTCGGCGAATGGTTCGGCGCCTCCGGGGTCTCCTCGATGGCGCGCTTGAACTCCTCCTCGACCCCGCTCGCGGCCTTCTTGAACTCCCGCAGTGATTTGCCCAGTCCCTTGGCGAGTTCCGGCAGCTTTTGCCCGCCGAACAGGAGCAGCACCACAAACATGATCATCAGCAGCTCGGG
>JBIJDP010000478.1:0-3126 GCA_044344065.1 Opitutaceae bacterium | reverse complement strand
ACTGGAGCGCCAGCAGGCGTTGTTTGCGGAGGCAAAGAAGCAGGGCGACAAGCTCGACCACGCCAGCTTTCAGGAACAGGCGCAGGCCCTCGTCCACGATTACGAGGTGTTTCTGCGCAACAATCCCGCCAGTGCCGACGGGTACGCCGCTTACGGCTATCTCCTGGGCAAGGTGGACATGCGCCGCGAGTCCCTGGTGATGCTGATGAAGGCCAACCGGATCGATCCCAACATACCGCTGGTCAAGAATCAGATTGGCAACCTGCTGGCTGAGACGGGGCAACCGCTTGAGGCGGTCTCCTATTACTTGTCCGCCATCAAACTCGCGCCGAAGGAGCCGCTCTACCACTATCAGCTCGGCACCCTGCTGGCCGAGGCCCGCGATGATTTTCTCAAGGCCGGGGAATGGACCCGGGAGAGCGTGGACCAAAACATGCTCGAAGCCTTCCGCCAGGCCGCGGCGCTGGCACCCGACCGCTTTGAATTCGCCTACCGTTATGCCGAGGCGTTCTACGATCTCGCCAAACCCGACTGGGATGCGGCCCTCAGGGAATGGTCCGCGCTGGAAGAAAAAGCCGGTACGCCCATCGAACGCGAGACGATGCGCCTGCATGCGGCCAACATCCTGATCAAACAGGGCCGGACCGACCACGCGCGCCTGGCGCTGGCGATGGTCACGGCGCCGGAATTGCAGGCCCAGAAGCAAAAGCTGGTTGCGCAGCTTCCCGCCCGCGACGACAAGTAAGGCCCTATGGATTTTGGCATTGATCCCGAGACCCTGCGCAGCGGCCTCATCTTCTACATCGTTCTCATCGCCAGTCTGTGCATCCACGAATGGGCGCACGCCATCACGGCGCACAAGCTCGGCGACGACACGCCGGAACGCGATGGCCGCGTAACGCTCAATCCCATCGCGCACATGGACCTGCTCGGGTCGGTGATTTTCCCGCTGCTCTGCATCTTCGTCCTGCCCGGCGGCCTGTTGTTCGGATGGGGCAAGCCGGTGATGATCAACGTGAGCAACTTCAAGAACCGCAAGCGGGACGAGATTCTCACCACGCTCGCGGGTCCGGGCTCCAATCTCGCCCTGGCACTGCTCTCGGCCCTGGTCGGCGGCGTGCTGTTCCGGTTCGAACCGCGCACGGCCGAACTCTTTGTCCAGTTGATCGGCATCAACGTGCTGCTGGCCGTCTTCAACCTGATCCCGTTGCCGCCGCTCGACGGCGGCCGGGTCATGCGGCACATCGCCGGCATGACCGAGGAGACCTTCATCAATCTCTCCCGCTGGAGCTTTCTGATCATCCTGATTGCGATAAACATCCCGGCCTTCCGCATGGTGCTGGGCGCGGTCATGGGCATCGTGGCCGCACCCTTCCTGCTGATTTACCGGCTGATCGCCGGCTGAACCATGGCACGCGGCAAGGCAGACCCGCTGGCCGGCACGGAACGGATCGCCACCCCCGGTGGCTGGCTGAAGCGCATGGTGCCCCTCTATGCCGAGCACGGCCTCGCGCTCGGCCAGATCGCCACCGATGCGCATGACGAGGCGCTTTACCTGATTCTGCGCACGCTCGGCTTGCCGCTCGACAGCGGACCGGAGGTGCTGGCGCGGAAGCTCACGACTGTTGAACGCACGAAGCTTGCGGAGGTTTTCCGCCGGCGCATGAGCGATCACACCCCGGCAGCCTACCTGACGCAGGAAGCATGGCTGGGCGACATGCGCTTCTACGTGGACGAACGCGTGCTCATCCCGCGCAGCTATTTTTTGGAAATCATCCCGGAACAGCTCGACTCCTGGCTGCCCGATCCCGCCAAGGTCACGCATGTCACCGACGTCTGCACCGGCTCCGGCTGCCTGGCCATTCTGCTCGCGCGGCATTTTCCCAAGGCGCGCGTGGATGCGATCGATCTCTCGGCCGATGCGCTCGAAGTGGCGAAGATCAACGTGCGGGCCTTTGACCTCGCGAGACGCGTGAAGCTGCACCGCAGCGATGTCTTCGACGACGTGCCCGCGTTGAAGTACGATGTCATCCTCAGCAATCCACCCTACGAGCCCAGCGGACATTGCGACCGGTTGCCGGCCGAGTTTCACCGCGAACCGCGACTCGCGCTGGATGGCGGCGCCGACGGGCTGGACATCATCCGCAAGCTCCTGCGCCAGGCGCGCACCCGGCTCAAGCCGCACGGTATCGTGCTCATCGAGGTGGGCGGACTGCGCGCAGCGATGGATCGTGAATTCGCCGCGCTCGAACCGCACTGGCTGTCCACGCAGGACGGCAGCGACTGCGTGTGCCTCATCCACGCCGCGCGGTTGAAGGCCTGGAACCCGTAGGCCGCGAGCTCGCTCGCGCTCCGATCGGCTGCGTACGCCAAACGAGCGCCCGCGAGCGGGCTGCCTACCGTGTCCCAACCTGCCGTACCGGCAGGCCGGCGGCGGACCAGTCCTTGAAGCCCCCGGCGTTGGCGGTGGTCCAGCCTTCCTTCGTCAGGATGCGTGCGGCGATGCCTGAACGATTGCCGGAGCGGCAGTAAAGGATGAGTTCCTTGCCGCGGTTCTCCTCGAGAAACAGCTTCCAGTTGGTCCGCGGGCCCTGCAGGTCGCTGAGCGAAAGCAGGACGGCCGGTGCGGCGACGCCCGTGGAAGCCCACTCGCCAGGTTCGCGCACATCAATGAGCACGGACTGGCCGCCCGCGACCCGTTTGGCCGCCTCGGCGGAATCAATGGTCTGTCCGCGGGCCAGGTGGCTGAAGACCAGGAAGGCGGCAACGACGAGCAGGGTAAGGAGAAAAATTTTCATGTAGACCCGAAGATGCGGGCAAGACCGCCGGGTGCAAATCCGACCGTTCATTTTCGCCCGGACGCAACGCAGGTTCATGTCTCTGCCAGTCGCCTGCAGCTTTTGGACTTTGGGTAGCTACGAGCGTGAGCGAGTGGAGTTTTGGCGTGCGTCGCGTGTAATCCACTCGCTCACGCTCGTAGCTACCAAAGATGCTGAATTTCTTTACAGCACGTTGGTATCAGCCAGCAGCCCGGCCAGGCAACGGATGTGCCGGTCGTCGGTGCCGCAGCAGCCGCCGAGGACCTTCAGGCCGAAGTCCCGGCGCAGTCCCAGCATGGCGGCGGCA
>JBIJDP010000477.1:0-3131 GCA_044344065.1 Opitutaceae bacterium | reverse complement strand
GCGGTATTTCACGCCCGGCGGGGCGAGCATCCACGAAAAGGGCATCGCGCCCCAGATCGAGGTCGTGATGACGCCGGAGGAGGACAACAAGCTGCGCCTCCAGCGGAACCGGCGGGACGTGACGAATCCGCAGGAGTTCAACGAGCGCTTCGGGTTTGTCCCGATCGAGGACCGCCAGTTGCAGGCCGGCCTCGATGTCCTGCGGGCGGCCGAGGTGATGTCAACCCGGGCGACGGCGAGCCAACCGGTGCAGCCATGATTCTGGCCCTGGAAAGCTCCTGCGACGAAACCGCGGTGGCGCTGTTTGATCCTCAGCGCGGATTGGCGGGGGAGTGGTTGCACACGCAGATGGCGCTGCATGAGCGTCACGGCGGCGTGGTGCCCGACCTCGCGACCCGGGAGCATGTCCGGCAATTCGCCCCGCTGCTCGCCCGGGCCCGGGCGGAGATTGGATTTGATGGCGTCACCGAGGTGGCGGTGACGCAGGGACCCGGCCTAGCCGCGTGTCTGGCCATCGGCGTGGCGGCGGCCAAGGCCCTGGGAGTGGCGTTGCGCGTGCCGGTGCTGGGCGTGAATCATCTCCGGGCGCATGTGCTCTCTCCCTTCATCGCCCTTCACGCCGAGTCTCCGGTGGATTTTGAGCGTCGCTACGGGGCCCTGCTGCCGCATCTCGCTCTGGTGGTGTCCGGCGGCAACACGATGTTGTGCGCCTTGGAAAGCGACCGGCGGATCACGGTGATTTCCTCCACGCGCGATGACGCCGCCGGCGAGGCCCTGGACAAGGGGGCCAAGCTGCTCGGGCTGGGTTATCCGGGCGGACCGCTGATCGAAAAGCTGGCGGCGGGCGGCAAGGTGGATGCATTTGATTTTCCGCGCGGCATCGGCCGGCGGGACGAATTGGATTTCAGTTTTTCCGGACTCAAGACGAGTCTGCGCTACACCCTTGAGAAACTCACACCAGCGGAGGTGGAGGCCCGTCGGCCCGACCTCTGCGCCAGCTATCAGCAGGCCGTGATCGACGCGCTGCTGCGCAAGACGCGCGCGGCCCTGGCCACACGGCGATTCGCCAGCCTCGGGCTTTCCGGCGGCGTGGCGAACAATCGCACATTGCGGGCCGCGGCGGCGAAACTGGCCGCCGACCGCCGGCTGCCCCAGCTGGCGGCGCAGCCGGTGCACACCGGCGACAATGCCGGCATGATCGCCTTTGCCGCGTGGTGCGACCGCACCGGCGTGGACCGTACCGCAGGGTGGGGACTCGGCGTCAATCCGAGCCTGGCAATCGACACGGAGCCGGTCAGCGGGTAGTATCAGGCCTCCGGACGGGTGAAGAGATTGGCGCCGGCCGAACGCCCGTCCGGAGGCCGGGCGCTACCCTCCTGGCCTCGGCCTGTCCCGCCGCTCAGGCGTAGTCGCGGCGCAGATTGCTCGGCAGGATGCCGAGTTCCTCGCGGTATTTGGCGACGGTGCGGCGGGCGATGGTGATGCCCTTTTCGTGCAACTTCGCGACGAGATCCTGGTCGCTCAGCGGATGGGCCCGGTCCTCCACCAAAATCAGGTCGGCGATCATTTCCTTCACGCTGGTGTTGGAAACGGCGTCGCCGCTGTCGGCCTGGTAGCCGGTGGTGAAGAAATATTTGAACTCAAAGACCCCGTGCGGCGTCTTGATGAACTTGTTGGCGATGGCGCGGCTCACGGTGGTCTCGTGCACCCCGACCACGCTGGCAATCTGCGTCATCGTCAGCGGCTTGAGGTGCGAGACGCCGTGCTCGAAAAACTCGCCTTGGGCCTTGAGAATCTCGCGCGTGATGCGCTCGATGGTGCGCTGGCGCTGCTCGATGGAGTCGATGAGAAACTTGCCCGACCGGATCCGTTCCCGCAGGTAGTCGCGTTCGGCCTTCGACAGCGTGCCCTTGGCGATCATGTCGCGGTAGGTGCTGGAAATGCGGAGCCGGGGGATGTAGTCGCTGTTCAGCGTGATTTTCCAGCCGTCGCCGTCCCTTTCGACGGTCACATCCGGTTCCACCACGCGGTTGGTGTCATCGGCGAAGCGGCGCCCGGGGGCGGGATCGAGTTTGCCGATTTCCTCCACGGCCAGTTGGATGTCGTCCGGGTTCGCCCCGAGCCGGCGGGCCAGTTCCGGGATGCGGCGCCGGGCCAGCAGCTCAAAGTGATCGCGCACGATCCGCGCGGCCAGCGAGGTCCCCCGGCCCTTGCCGGTCAGTTGGGTCAGGAGACATTCCGGGAGGGTCAGGCTGCCGATGCCGGCGGGGTCAAAGGCCTTCAGGACCTCATGGGCCTCCTGCATGGCCTTGAGGGGCAATTGTGCCTGCAGGGCGGCGTCGGCGAGCGGCTGGGTCAGAAACCCGCGGTCATCGAGGCTGCCGATCAGGTGTTTGATGGCCGCGCGCACGGGCGGGGCCAGGTCGGCCATATCGGCCTGCTGCATCAGGTGTTCCTGCAGGGAAGGGGCATTGGCCAGCGAATCGAAGAAATGCTGGCGCTTCTCGGCGGCTTCGGCGGATTGGGGCTGGTTGCCACCGGCGTTCGCCATGAAGTCGCGCCAGTCGTCGTCCATTTTGCCCAGGATCTCGAATTCCTTGGTGAAATCCATGGTCTCGCGCTCGCCTTCCGGATTCTGGGGTTCCTCGTTCCCCTCGTCCGATTCCGGTGCCTCGGGTTTTTCCTGGGTGTTGGATTCCATGGGCAGCTCCTCGAGCGTGGGATTGCTCTGGAGCTCCTCCTGAATCACCGAGCGGAGGTCGAGCGCGGCGACCTGCAGGATTTTCAGGGAATGCCGCAGCTGGGGCGCAAGGACGAGGGATTGCGACTGGCGCTGGCGGAGTTCGTGACTAAATCCGGGCCCGCTCATGAACTAAATAAGAAAGAAAGCGGTTCATTTGGGAGCGCTTGCGGTGCCGTTGCGGAAGGGGTTGGAGGAGGGCGTGGGGTCACGAACATCGAACAGGTCCCTGATGTAGGTGCCGAGCTTCTCGTTGGTGGGACCGTAGCGGTCGCTGTAGAGATAGAGCTCAAGATCGGTCATCATCTCCGCCGCGCATTGGTAGCGTTTCTCACGGTCGCGCGTCAGGGCCTTCTGGATGATGGCCTCCAGTTTGGGGTCGATGTCCGCG
>JBIJDP010000476.1:0-3134 GCA_044344065.1 Opitutaceae bacterium | reverse complement strand
GTCACCTGGGCCTCGGTCAGCAACCAGTTCTTCACCGCCATCCTGACCCCCGACGCCCCGGCGGCCGGCCTCGTGACCCGCCGCGTCGCCCTGCCCGCGTTCCTCGATGCCCCGGAGAAACCCAACTACGGCATCACCGGCGTCACCCAGTTCGACGTCCCCGCCCTCGCGCCGCACGCCGAGGCGAAGATCGCCATGAGCTTCTACGTCGGCCCGAAGGAATACAGCCGCCTCGCCAACACCGACGTGTTCACCGCCGACCAGGACAAGGTGATGAATTTCGGCATGTTCCGCTTCTTCAGCCAGCTGCTCCTGACCATCATGACCTGGGTGCACAGCTGGAGCGTCGGTTTCTCGCCGACCTGGGCCTGGGGCTGGGCCATCGTGATCACCACGCTGATCCTCAAGATCGTCTTCCTCTGGCCCACGCTCGCCGCCTCCAAGTCCGCCAAGCGCATGGCCAAGATCCAGCCCGAGATGCAGGCCGTCCGCGAGAAGTTCAAGGACAACCCCCAGAAGATGCAGGCCGCCACGATGGAGCTCTTCAAGAAGCACAAGGTGAACCCGATGGGCGGCTGCCTCCCCATCCTCATCACCATGCCGTTCTTCTTCGGCTTCTTCCAGATGCTGCAGAGCACCGCCGAGTTGCGCTACGCCCCGTTCCTCTGGTCGCTGGATCTGTCCGCCCCCGACACCGTCGGTCACATCTTCGGCTTCCCGATCAACATTCTGCCCCTGCTGATGGGCGCCACGATGATCATCCAGATGCGCCTCACGCCCACGCCCACGACGGACAACGTGCAGGCCAAGATGTTCAAGCTCATGCCGTGGATCTTCACCGTGTTCTGCTACACCTTCTCCGGCGCCCTCGCGCTCTACTCCACCATCAACGGCATCTTCACCATCGGGCAGCAGCTCGTCGTCAACCGCATGAAGGACGACGCCGAGGCCCCCGCTCCCGCCCCGGCCCCGGCCGGCGGCAAGCCCATCAAGAACGTAACGCCGAAAAAAAAGTAGTGAGTAGTGGGTAGCGAGTAGCGAGCATGGCTACCGCACCCGATCTACTCGCTACTCACTACCCGCTACTCGCTACTCGCTACTCCCCATATGGCCGGTCACAATAAGTGGTCCAAAGTCAAACGCGCCAAAGCCATCACCGATTCGCGCCGGGGCAAGGTCTTCTCCCGGCTCTCGCGTGACATCACCCTCACCGCCAAATCCGGCGGCGGCGATCCCGAGGCCAACGCCCGGCTGCGCACCCTCCTGCTGAAGGCCCGCGAGGCCAACATGCCGGCCGAAAACATCGACCGCGCCATCAAGAAGGGCACCGGCGAACTGCCCGGCGTGGTGTACGAGGAGATCACCTACGAGGGCTACGGCCCCGGCGGGATCGCCTTCATCGTCATGTGCACGACGGACAACAAGCAGCGCGCCGCCCAGGACATCCGCTCCACCTTCGTCCACCACGGCGGCAACCTCGCCACCTCCGGCGCGGTCGCCTTCCAGTTTCTCCACGCCGGCCAGTTCCTCATCGCGAAGGAATCGGCCACCGAGGACCAGCTCATGGAAATCGCCCTCGAAGCGGGGGCCGACGACGTCATCGCCAGCGAGCAGGGCTTCGAAGTCCGCTGCGCCCTCAACCTCTTCGACAAGGTCAGCCACGCCCTCGAAAACGCCCGCATCAAGACCGAGAGCGCGGAAATCTCCTACATCCCCGCGAACACCGTGCCCGTCACCGACGTGAAGGTCGCCCGGGCGATCCTGAAGCTGCACGACGCCCTCGAGGACATGGATGACGTGCAGCAGGTTTTCTCGAACGAGGACATGGACGACGCGGTCAGCACCGCGGCGCAGGGGTGAGCGCGGAGCGCTCGGAAATCGAAGATGGCAGTTCGCAGTTCGAATCCAGCCATCTCCGATCTCCCAACTGCGATCTGCCACGGCGGCGCAGCCGCCGTATGACCCTAGCCTAGCTTGCCTCCCCGGTCCGTCCGGTATCCAATCCCCCAATGCCCGATCTGGATGACGTCTCAGCTGCCGCCGGTACCGTGGCCGCGATTGGCGGCGTGGGCCTGGTTGCGCCGCGTGATTTCGTCCACGCCCAGCCCTTCACTTTCCAGAGCGGACAGTCGCTGCCGGGTTTCACCATCCGCTACGAGACGTACGGCCAGCTCAATCCCGCGCGCGACAACGCCGTCCTCATCTGCCACGCCCTGAGCGGCGACCATCATTGCGCGGGCCGCCACTCCCCCGAGGACCGCAAGCCCGGCTGGTGGGACAACCTCATCGGTCCCGGCCGCGCCGTGGACACGAACCGGTTCTGCGTCATTTCCTCCAACTGCCTCGGCGGCTGCGTCGGCTCCACCGGCCCCTCATCCCTTAATCCCGCCACCGGCCGGCCCTACGGCATCAGCTTCCCCTTCGTCACCATCCGCGACATGGTGCGCGCCCAGAAACTGCTGCTCGACCACCTCGGCGTCACCGCCCTCCACGCCGTCATCGGCGGCTCGATGGGCGGCATGCAGGTGCTGCAGTGGGGCATCGAGTATCCCGGCTTCGTCCGCCGCCTCCTCGCCATGGCCACCACCTCCCGCGAGGGCGCCCAGGCCATCGCCTTCAACGAGGTCGGCCGCCAGGCCATCATGCAGGATCCGGCCTGGAACCAGGGCGAATATCCCAAGGACGGCGGCCCCCGCACCGGCCTCGCCATCGCCCGCATGATGGCGCACATCACCTACGTCTCGGACGCCTCCATGGACCGCAAGTTCGGCCGGCGTAAAAAAGCCGAGGCCAACGGCGACGCCTACACCTTTGACATCCAGTTCGAGGTCGAGAGCTACCTGCGCCACCAGGGCCAGAGCTTCATCAACCGTTTCGACGCAAACTCCTACCTCTACATCACCCGCGCCCTCGACCAGTTCGACCTCGCGCAGGCCTATGGTTCGCTGGAAGCCGCGTTCGCCCCGGTGCAGGCCGAGACCCTAGTGGTCGGATTCACCAGCGACTGGCTCTTCCCGCCCGAGCAGAACCGCACCATCGCCCTCGCCCTGCTCCGCTGCGGCAAGCGCGCCACCTACGCCGAACTCGAGACCGACCTCGGCCACGACTCCTTCCTCCTCGAATCCGAGGACCTC
>JBIJDP010000474.1:0-3161 GCA_044344065.1 Opitutaceae bacterium | reverse complement strand
ACTGCCCCATGGAGAGTGCCTTGGTCTCGCGATACCGGTAGGAGCAGTATCCGGTCAGCGCCATGACGATCGAAAGCGGGGCGACCAGGTATTCCCAGAAGGACAGCGCATAGCCGGTCTGATAATTCACCTCCACCAGCATCACCAGGGTGTAGAGGCCCAGGCCGGCTTCCAGGTCGCCGACGCAGATCACGTACCGGCCGGCCACCCGACCGGCGGCGAGAAAATCGACTACTCCCCGGGCGTAGCGGCGCGAATAAAACGCCAGCCACAGGACAAAAGCCACCGGGATGATCGTGATGAGCCAGTCAATCCAGTGCATGGCCGGCCTCCTCTCCCTTGCGCTGGCATTGCCGGCCGCCACCCGTCGCCGCCCCAGGTGAGGCGGTCAGCCACCATCGGTCCAGCTGGCGGTTGCGAATGCGTTGGGGTGTCTGGACCGGCGGGATGGATTTTGGGAGCATGAGCTCAGGGTGATTTGGGCGGACTGGGCTACTCTGAGATCGAAGGAACTATCCCTTCAGCAAGGAAAGAAAGAGCCGTGATCTCGTAGTTAGCCATCCAGTATGACGAACGGGCGCGCATAATAGATTAGAAGCCGGTCGCAATTAAAGCCCCTGATTTGAAAATATCTTCAATTCGTGGTTTCGATGGCTCTGCCGTCGGGCGAGCAAGGCTTGCCGGCGATTTGTAGGGCCTGCGCTTGCGCAGGGCCAGTTGGATGTTCGCCGGCCGTTCGCGGCCTCGCTCAAGCGCGAGCCCTACGCCAAACCGTCGCCTGCCCGCAGGCACATGCTCAATGCCCCGGTTCCGCGGGAAATGAATTATCAGGGCTTGTCGGCACCGGGGGCATTTGTCTGAGTCCAACGGAAAATGAAGAAAGCACTCATCACCGGCATCACCGGTCAGGACGGTTCCTATCTTGCCGAGCTGCTGCTCGCCAAGGGTTACGAGGTGCACGGTGTCATCCGCCGGGCCTCGACCTTCAACACCAGCCGCATCGATCACCTTTACCGCGACCCGCACGTCAACGGGGTGCGTCTTTTCCTGCATTACGGCGACCTCGCCGACTCGGTGCAGATGGTGAAGCTCCTTTACCAGCTCCAGCCGGATGAAATTTACAATCTTGGGCGCAGTCGCACGTCCGCGTCTCCTTTGACATCCCCGAGTACACCGGCGACGTGGACGGACTGGGCGCCCAGCGCATCCTGGAGGCGATCCGCGAGGCCGGCCTCGTGAAGAAGTGCCGGTTCTACCAGGCCTCGTCCTCGGAGATGTTCGGCAAGGTCCAGGAGGTGCCGCAGACCGAGAGCACGCCCTTCTGGCCGCGTTCACCCTATGGCTGCGCCAAGGTCTACGCCTACTGGCTCACCGTGAACTACCGGGAGAGCTACAATCTCCACGCCTCGAACGGCATCCTGTTCAACCACGAAAGCCCCCGGCGCGGCGAGACCTTCGTCACCCGCAAGATCACCCGGGCCGCCACCCGCATCAAGATGGGCCTGCAGGACTCGCTCTACATGGGCAACCTTGAGGCCAAGCGCGACTGGGGCTATGCCAAGGAATACGTCGAGATTATGTGGGTCATGCTCCAGCAGGACCGGCCCGACGACTACGTCGTCGCCACCAATGAGACCCACTCGGTGAAGGAGTTCATCGAGGAGACCTTCGGCCTGCTCGATCTCGATTGGCGGAAATACGTGAAGCACGACGCCCGCTATGAACGCCCCGCCGAGGTTGAGCTCCTGATCGGCGATCCCGCCAAGGCCAAGCGACAGCTCAACTGGGAGCCCAGGGTGAAGTTCAAGGAACTCGTCAAGATCATGACCGACGCCGACCTCGAACTCGCGAAGCGCGAGGCGCAGATTGCGGCGCTGCCGAAACCATGAGGCATCAGTAGCGAGTAGCGGGTAGCGAGCATCCGATCCTCCACTCGCTCACGCTCGTAGCTACGCGCAAATTCCTACTCGCTACCTGCTACTCACTACCCGCTACAAAAAATGACCCTCTTCATCGCAGGACACAATGGCATGGTCGGCGCGGCACTTGTGCGGCGCTATCAGCGCGAGGCGGGTGTCACCCTGGGGCTGCGGACGCGGCGCGAGCTGGATCTTGAGAACCAGGCGGCGACGGCTGCATTCCTGGCCGCGGAGAAACCCGATGCTGTCATCATCGCGGCGGCGAAGGTCGGTGGCATCCAGGCCAACAACACCTATCCGGCCGACTTCATTTATTCGAATTTGATGGTGGCGGCGAATTGCATCCACGGCGCCTATGCCGCCGGCGTGAAGCGCCTGCTCTTTCTCGGCAGTTCCTGCATCTACCCGAAACTCGCCCCGCAGCCGATGGGCGAGGACAGCCTGCTCACCGGCCCGCTGGAGCCGACCAACGAGGCCTACGCCATCGCCAAGATCGCCGGTTTGAAACTCTGCGAGTATTACCGGCGGCAGCACGGGGTGTGCTACCACTCCGCCATGCCGACCAACCTCTACGGTCCGGGCGACAACTATCATTTGCAGAATTCGCATGTGCTGCCGTCGCTCATCCGCAAGTTTCACGAGGCCAAGACCTCCGGCCGCGCCGAGGTCACCGCCTGGGGTACCGGGGCGCCCCGCCGCGAGTTCCTGCACGTGGACGACCTCGCTGATGCCTGTGCCTTCCTCCTGCGCCTGCCGCACCCTCCGGATTTGATCAACGTCGGCACCGGCACGGATGTCACCATCCGCGAGCTGACCGAGATCGTGGCCGCGACCGTCGGCTTTACCGGGCGGATCGTCTGGGACGCCACCAAGCCCGACGGCACCCCGCGCAAGCTGATGGATGTTTCAAGGCTCACCGCCCTCGGCTGGCAGGCCCGCACCGCCCTGCGCGCCGGCGTGGCCGCGACTTACGCGAGTTTCCTCACCGAGCAGGCGGCTGGGACGCTGCGGGGTTGAGCAAAATCTTTCTCTTTCCTCTTTATCTTCTCTTTCGTCCAGGATCGGCTGCAGGTGGGCATCAAGGCCGGACGGACCCTGACGAAAGAGAAAGATAAAGGGGAAAGAGAAAGAGGCGGAATGAGCTTCTTGCCGGTCTAGAGAATTCCCGCTTGCGCCCCCCGCCGGTCTTTGCGGCCATAGCACCCCGCCATGATCGCACCCGAGACCTTCAACCACATCGAG
>JBIJDP010000473.1:0-3170 GCA_044344065.1 Opitutaceae bacterium | reverse complement strand
GCGGGAAGGAAATATAGACGGGCTTGCGCTTGCCCAGGCCCTCATTGAACTCGTCCGCGAATTTCGGCTCCTTGTACACACAGTGGCTGATGCACTCCTGGCAGCCGGTGCAAACCTCCTCGTTGATATAGCGGGGCTGGCGCCGGACGGTGACGGTGTAGTTCCCAACATAGCCGTCCATCTTCACAACCTCGGAGTGACTCCAGAGGGTGATGTTGGGATGGGAGCCGACCTCGGACATCTTGGGGGTGAGGATGCAAGCCGCGCAGTCAAGGGTGGGAAAGGTCTTGTCGAACCGCGCCATGTGCCCGCCGATCGAGGGCTGGCGCTCGACGAGGTACACTTTCTTGCCGGCGTGGGCGAGCGTCAGGGCCGCGTGGATCCCAGCGATGCCGCCACCGACCACGAGCACATCGGGATGGATGGGCACCTGCTTCACCGGCAGCGCCTTGGCGTGGGCGGCCCGCCCGATGGCGGCGCGCGCGAGCGCCTTGGCCTTGGCGGTGGCCTCCTGCCGGTCCGTGTGCACCCACGAGTCGTGCTCGCGGATGTTGACCATGTGAAAGAGAAACGGGTTGAGTCCGCCCGCCGCCACGGCGTGACGGAAGGTGTGCTCATGCAGCAGCGGCGAGCACGAAGCGACGACGACCCGGTTCAACTCGAATTCCGCGATATCCTTCTGGATCAGCTCCTGGCCGGGGTCGGAGCACATGTACTTGTAGTCCCGCGAGAGGACCACGCCGGGGAGCCCCCCGACATACTTGGCGACCTCCGGACAGTCCACCATGCTGGCGATATTGTGGCCGCAATGGCAGACATAGAACCCGATTCGGATTTCCTGCTTTAGACTGACCATGGGAATATTGTGCCTGGGATGGCGTTTTTGATTTCAGGCTGAAACCGGGACGGCGGCGGCGGGCCTGGGGGCGGCCGAAAGCGGCGCCGGCCGCCAGCGGAACGGCACGGCGGCGCGATTCAGCCCGAGTTGCTTTTCCGGCAGGCCGAACGCGAGGCCCATGAGCTGCGTAAAATAGACGGTGGGCACCACGACGTCACCGTATTCGGCCCTGACCTTCGAATGATAAGCGTCGAGGTTGAACTGGCAGAGCGGGCACACGGTGGCGAGGCAGTCCGCGCCGCGTTTGCGGGCCTCATTCAGCAAAATGTAGACCATGCGGATGCCGGCCTCGGGGACCGTGCCGGTCAGGCTGCCGCCGCAGCACTTTGTCTTGAGCGGGTAGCGCACGAGGGTGGCGCCCAACGCCTCGATCAGCTGGTCCATCGAAGTCGGATTGTACTGGTCGTCGAAGGTCGCATACGGCCGCACAATCTGGCACCCGTAATACGCCGCGACCTTCAGTCCCTTCAGGGGGCGCGTGACCTTTTGCTTGATCGCCTCGACCCCGACATCGTTCAACAGGATCTCCAGCGGATGCCGCACCGGCATCTCGCCGGAGTAAGTCATGCCGACTGCCGCCAATGCGCGGTCCATCGTCGCCTTCATCGCCGGGTAGTCGTGGAAGTAATGTTTGGTCTTGTTGAGCACGAGGTAGCAGGCGGCGCACGGCGCCATGAGCTGCTGGTTGCCGCTGCGCTCGGCCAGGGCGAGGTTGCGGGCCGCGAGGACACAGGCCTTGGCCTCGTCCACTGCCATGTAGGCCGTGGCGCCGCAGCAGTTCCAGTCGTCGAGTTCCTCCAACTCGACGCCGAGGTGTTTCATGACGGGCAACAGCGACTCCTCGTAGGCGCGACCCAATCCCTTCAGTGAGCAACCCGGGAAGTAGGAGTATTTCATGGTCCGGTCTCCTTGTGGCTGTCGACCGCATCGAGCATCCGGGCGATGTCGCCGCGACCCTTGATCCGTTCGGTGATCAGGGAGAAGCGACCCGTCTTCATGAGATCGAGGCCCAAGCGCCAGTTGCCGAGCGCGGCGAACCAGTCGGTCTTCAGGAACAGGCGGATCACCAGCACCAACTCGGTAATCCGGCCGTGTTTGCGCACCATCTCGGTGAATTCGTGCGCGAGCACCGGAATCGGGAAACGCCGCGGAAATATCCCTTCGTTGATCGCCCGCTGCTTGAGCTCATACATGATGTCGGTGATCCGGATCTGCTGCGGACACTCCACGGTGCAGGCATAGCAGGAGGCGCAGAGCCAGATGGTATGGCTGCGCAACACCTCATGCTTGAAGTCGGCCCGGGTCAGCGCCATCAGCTGCCGCGGGGTGTAGTCCATATAAATGCTCAGGGGGCAGACGCCGGAGCACGTGCCGCATTGGATGCAGTTTTCGAGCTGCTCGCAGCCGGGCACTTTCATGACCTCGCGACCAAAGCCCACCACGCGGTCGGATTCATATTTTATTGTCCGCTGAATTCTTAACGCGGGAGTTTTCTGATCGCCATTGACCGCGTGGGCCGATCTGGAACTGGCAGCGCGGACATCGATATCCAGGGACGAAGCGGGAGGATTGGTCATCGGCATTTCCTTGGTGGAAGCGTGAACGGTGGCGCGAAGCAGACCGCGCCTTAAGGGAGGGTTGAAGTCAGCCTGGGTGAGCGAAGGCGGTTGAGTCTGCGAGTATTCGACCGGTGAAATCCGCGGCACTTACGATTAGTTTTGTGAATACAACAATCACGCGATAATCACTCTATCTAATTCATTTCATAGACTTAGTGCCGTAATTCTACAAATACGACGCTAATTCCTGCTCATTTATTGGCTTTCCAATTGACCAGGTTCGACGTCGCGGCGGCGGGAGCGGCGCCTGGCGACCGACGATTAAAGGACTTCGGTGATTCCCCACAAAACACCCAGCGCCTGCCCGGCCGCCAGCGCGCCGTCATTCGCTGGCAGATCGTGATGCCGCAACACCTGAAGTCCCGCCGATCGCAGGGCCTCCGAGGTCAGGTCCAGCAAAAGGACGTTCTGAAAACAGCCGCCACTGAGCGCAACCGCCGGCAGTCCAGTCCGCTTGGCGACGTCTGCGATCGCCTGCGCGAGACTCACATGAAAGCGGGCGGCGAGCTCGGGTGGAGCCGTTTTTTCCCGCGCCGACAGAATCGCCGCCAGCGCGGGCCGCCAGTCGATTTGCCAGCATGCGCCGGTGCCGGTCGCGACGATCGGCATGGGCCATGGCTCCCCGTCCCACGCCGTCTGCGCCGCCGCAAACT
>JBIJDP010000016.1:0-11276 GCA_044344065.1 Opitutaceae bacterium | reverse complement strand
CCCTGGCCGGCAACCAGCCGGCGCAGTTGGTCCTGGCGGAATCACTGACCGAGTTCGTCGCCCTCGGTCATCACGTCACCACCCGGCTGTTTGCCGACGCCCCGGTCGCGTGCGGTGTCAGCGGCGCCATTCTCAACAGTCCGTCCGCCGCCGCCATCCTGCGCGCGCTGCATGAGGCCCAGGCCTGGCCGGTGACGCTGAATTTCATCACGGAGCCGCCCATCGAAGGCGTGCGCCGCCTGCTGGTCCGGCTCTGAGTCCCGTTGCGCATGATCACCCTGCCCCTCGCCACTGCGTCGTGGAAATTCCGCGACGCCACGAAAAAGTCCGCCTGGCACGCCGCCGTCGTGCCGGGCTGCGTCCACCGCGACCTGCACCGCGCAGGCCTCATCCCCGATCCGTTCCACGGCACAAACGAACTCGACTTGCAATGGATCGAGCAACGCGACTGGGAATACGTCGCGACTTTCAAGGTCTCCGCCGCCGCGGTCGCCGAGGAAGCCATTGAGCTCGTCTGCGAGGGCCTCGACACCCTCGCCACCATCACGCTCAACGGCCGGGTTCTCGCCCGCACCGACAACATGTTCATCGGCTGGCGCTGGGACGTGAAACCGCGCCTGCGCGCCGGCCGCAACGAGCTGCGCATCCATTTTGCCAGCATCGGCCGCGCCCTGCCCAAAACCCGCCCGGAACACCAGCCCAAGGAGTTCAACGACTCCCTCGGCCGCGGCTCCGTCTTTCGCAAGCAGCCCTGCCAGTTCGGCTGGGACTGGGGCCCCCGCTTCGTCACCGCCGGCATCTGGCGCGACCTCCGCCTCGAAGCCTGGAGTGGCAACCGCCTCGAAAACGTCCGCGTCACCCAAACGCACGCCACCGACGGATCCGTCACCCTCGCCCTCCACCCCGAACCCGCCCGCCCGGACCGCTTTGTCACGTATTACGTGACAATCAGCCGGGGCGACCGGACGATTGCCGAGTTAACGGGGCGCGCGGGTGCATTGACGGTGCGAATCACGCAACCAGAACTCTGGTGGCCCAACGGCCATGGGGCGCAGCCGCTGTACACGGTTGCGGTGCGGGCGCAGGACCGGGCCGGGCGCGAGCTCGGCTGCTGGTCGCGGCTCATCGGCCTGCGCACGATCGCACTCGATCGCTCCAAGGACAAGTGGGGCGAGGCGTTCCGGTTTGCCGTCAACGGCCGGCCCATCTTCGCCAAGGGCGCCAACTGGATTCCGGCGCACAGCTTTGTCGCCGGGCTCACCCGCGACGACTACGCGCGCGACCTGCGCTCCGCCGCCCGGGCCAACATGAACATGCTGCGCATCTGGGGCGGCGGCATTTACGAAAGCGAGCATTTCTACGACGTGTGCGACGAGCTGGGCCTGCTGGTCTGGCAGGACTTCATGTTCGCCTGCACGCTTTATCCGGGCGACCGGGCTTTTCTCGCGAGCGTCCGCACCGAGGCGGCCCACCAGGTCCGCCGGATCCGCCACCGCGCCTGCCTCGCGCTGTGGTGCGGCAACAACGAGATCGAGACGCTCAACTGGGAGGCGCTGGAGAAAAGCCCGAAGCTGCGCCGCCACTACGACGCCGTCTTCCACAAGATCCTCCCCGCCGCCGTCGCCGCGCTCGATGGCATCACCCCCTACTGGCCCACCTCGCCCTACCGCGGTGCCGGTCGCAGCAACGACTATACGATCAAGCCCCTCGGCGAGAAGAGCGGCGACACGCATTACTGGGATGTGTGGCACGCGCGCCATCCGGTGAAGGACTACGAGAAATGGCGGTTCCGCTTTGTCTCCGAGTTCGGCATGCAAAGCTACTGCTCGCCGGAGACGCAGGCGACGTTCTGCCCGCCGGCCGACCGCAATGTCTTCGGCCCGGTGATGGAAAACCACCAGAAGAACACCGCCGGCAACCAGATCATCCTCGATTATGTCTCGCGGCTCTATCGTTTCCCCAAGAGCCAGGCCGCACTCATCTATCTTTCGCAGCTCAACCAGGCGCATTGCATGCAGACCGGCGTCGAGCACTACCGCCGCATCATGCCCGTGTGCATGGGCGCGCTCTACTGGCAGCTCAACGACTGCTGGCCGGTCGCCTCGTGGAGCTCCCTCGAGCACACCGGCCGCTGGAAGGCCCTCCAGCATGCCGCCCGCCGTTTCTTCGCCCCCGCGCTCGTCAGTGCGCACGTGCCCGGCACCGAAACCGCCATTATCGGCAACTATCGCCGCTCCTCCGTGCGACTGGTGCACCTTTACACGGTCTACGATGCCCCCGCCCCCGCCGCCGGGGTTCTGCTCTGGGACCTCTTCCACGTGGACGGCCGGATCGTTCAGTCCGGCAGGAAAAACGTCCGCCTGCGCTGCGGGCAGAGCATGCGCCAGCAATCCCTCGATCTCGCCCAACCGCTGGCCGACCACGGACGCGACCGCCTCTACCTGCGGATGGCCCTCGAAATTGACGGCACCCGGGTGAGCGAGGAGACGGTGTTCCTCGCGCCGCCCCGCTTCGTCGCCCTGCCGAAGCCGCGGACAGAGGTTTCGATCCGTCCACTCACGCCGCACAAAGCCCTGCTGACCTTCCGTTCCGATGTCTTCCAGCATCGTTTCGCCTTCGAACTTCCGGGCTTGGCCCATCACTGCAGCGACAACTACTTTGAGCTCTACCCGCGCGAGAAAAAAGAAGTGCTGGTGGAGTTTGTCCGGCCCGCGACCCAGGCGCAGCTTCGCCAGGCGCTGCAATTCCAATCGCTGGCAGATACTTACAATTAATTCCGCCCGGTTGTGAACCGACCGCGCCGGGGTCGGTCCATGAGGTGGCATGAAGACCTCCTGGACCTTGCTTGTTCTGATCGGTGCCGCCCTGCTGCCCTCCGCCTCCGCCGGCATTGATATCGGCGTGACCGCAGAAATCCGGCTGGGCAAAGCCCTCCCGCCTCCGCCGCCCGAAGTTGTGGTAGTGGAGGAAGTCGGCCCACCCGGACCCCCGCCTTGGGCCCCGGGCCATATTTTCCGCCGCAACCGCACCTATTACTTCTATCCGGAGTGCTACGTGTACTACCGACCCGCGGACCGCATGTGGTTCTATCTCGAGGGCACCAACTGGCACGCTGCCGCCAGCCTCCCCGCCCATGTGACCATCGATTTCGGACGGAGTGTGTCACTGACGATGGAAACCGACCGGCCCTACCTTTATCATCAGCAGGTCGCCGGCCGGTATCCGTCGGGATACTTTGCGAAGGTAAAATTCAAGCACCGGGGGGACCATCGCGATGACAACCGGTCGCACCCGGGCAAAGGCCGCGTCAAGGACAAGGGCCGGGACAAGGATTGACGGTTCTGCCCGACGTCATGGTTCCGCGTTCCGCGGTTGAAGGACGGGGTCTCCGCACCCCGCCCTGCCCTCTCCCCTTTGCTGCGCTAAAATCCAATTTTTCTCGTTCTCTTTATCCCTGGTCGCCTCTGGCGCCGCCGTAGGCGGGTAAACTTTCTCTTTCTCGGCTTGGGTTGTGGGCGCACGATTGCGACCGAGGGCGGTCGCGCTCCCGGGCGGGGATCGAAATTCCCGCCCATAAAGTCGCAGGCTGGCAATTCCGGTGGAATTAGGCTGCTTGAGAGCCGATATGTCCGCTCCACCTGCAATCCTCGCCGAAGCCGACTGGCTCGCCCGCCGGTCGGCCCACGAACAGCGGGTGCGGGCCTGGACCGACCCGCACCAGGCGCGGGTTTCTCGCGGTGAAAGGCATCCGGTCTACGATTTTCTTTTCGGCTATTACTCCTTCCGGGCCGCCTGGCTGCGCCGCTGGCATCCGGGCCCCGATGTGATTCTCGCGGGGGCCGCCGCCCGCGAATTCCTGCGCTGGTCGGGTTACCGGGAGACCAATGAGGGCGTGATCGTGGATCCCGCCATGCTGCCACCGCACCGCCATGAGTTCGTGAAGTGGCTGCATGCGCTGCTCACCACGACCAGGGCGCGGCCGGCGTTCTTCGGCTGTTACGGGCTGCATGAATGGGCCATGGTTTACCGGCAGACCCCCGCCGAGGTGCGGCACAACGCCTGGCCGCTGCGTTTTCCTCCCGATGAACTCGCCCGGCTGCTCGAATCCATGCCGGTCACCTGCTCGCACTTCGATGCCTTCCGATTTTTCACCCTCCCGGCCCGGCCGCTGAACAAGCTCCAGCCCACCCGGGAAACAGTGCCGCAACTCGAGCAGCGCGGCTGTCTGCACGCCAACATGGATCTCTACAAGTGGGCCTTCAAACTGGCCCCGTTCACGCCGGCCGCGCTGACGGCCGACTGTTTTGCCCTGGCAAGGGACATCCGCGAGGTGGACATGCGCGCGAGTCCGTATGATCTGCGCAGCCTCGGTTTCGCACCCATCGCCGTTGAGACCCCCGGCGGTCGTGTTGAGTACGAACAGCATCAGCGCGCCTTCACCGCCCGCGGCGAGCCGTTGCGCGAGCGTTTGATCGCCCTGTGCGAACGCTTGCGGACGGACTGATTGCAGGGCCGGACTCGCCAAAGTCGAGTAAGCCCAAGTGCACCTGCGGCGCATTGGTCTGGCCTCGAACACGTCAACGCAGCCGCAGCCTCAACAGGCTGGACCAAGCTCCAGCCCTACACCCGACCCGATCCGCTTTGTCACGTAATACGTGACAAACTGGTCAGGTGGTGGAAGGCGGATCAGCCTAAATTTTAGGGGCCAGCCATAAAATGCAGGGTTCGTGCAAGACACGCTGATGAACCATGCAAGTCATGGTCCTTCTGGGCGCAGCGAAGAATACCGTGTGCGCATATCGAGGCCTTCAACTATCGGGCTCGGGGTACTTCGCTGCGCCCAGAATGACAGCAGGAAGAAACAAAAATGGCCGGACCAAGGTCCGGCCCTGCATCCTTCACCGATGCGCCTTGTCACGTATTACGTGACAAAGCGGTCGGGAAGGTGGAAGGCGGGGGGCGAAGCGGCCGGGTGCCTACCAGCGGGCGGCGGTGCCGGGCGGGCGGATGTACTCCTGCGGGTGCACCAGCTTGCGCGCGAAGGGATTGGCGCGGGCCAGCAGTTCCGGCGAGGCGTGGTAGCCCCAGCGCGTGCGGTTCCAGGAGGAGCCGTAGCGGTAAACCGAGATCTTGCGCTCACCGGGATTCACGCGGCGGGCCGAGCCATGGCTCATGGCATCCACAAACACGATGGCGTCGCCCGCCTTCATGTGCACTTCCATCGCGCCGGGCACGCCGTCCACCGAGCCGCCGCTGGTTCCGTCCCTCCACTCGTCACCCCGCGTCGGCCGGAGAAACTCGGGATGGATGATGTTCGACTTGTGGGAACCGGGGATGACCATCGTCGCCCCGTCGCCCGGCCCGATGTCGGTGAAGGCGATGAGCACGTTGATCTGGTTGCACTGAAAACGGCCGTTGTGGTAGCCGAACGCCATGCGCTTGGCGCGATCGTGTCCGCCCGCGTGCAGCGTGATGGACTCGCCGGGTCCGCGGATCGTGTAGAAGTTCTCGTCAATGAACGCCGGACCGTGGTGGTAATCGAAGGTATCGTGGCCGCCGACAAACCGCAGCACGTGGTTGATGTAGTTGGGATGGTCGATCATCCGCTCAAACGTGCCGCCCAACTCGTAGACCTGCTGGTAGCTGATGCCGCGGTGTTCCGGATGATCCTCGCGCTGGACCCAGCCGTGCCAGCCCTTGCGGGGGAGGGAACGCGGGATCTGGTCGATGCGGGCATTGGCATCGGCCACCTCCGCGGGGGTGAGCACGCCGCGCAGGAGGACAAAGCCGTTGAGGTCGAACAGGTATTCATCGAGGGCCGTCGGCACGCGGGCCTCGGGGACGTTGATAACCGGTGGGGTGGTGTGGTGGGGTACGAAGCGGTTTTCCATGACCCGTCCACCCTAGTCGAACTATCCAAAAATATCTTTCCGTTTAATCCCAACTTATTCTTTAATAGTAACCATGCCCCGCCCTGCCTCCGTGCGCCGACTCGCCGACCGCCATGAACAGGCCCACGGCTTCCGCATCTGGCACATGACGGATGGCGGCCGGATGGAGACTCCGCACACGCATCCCGACATCGAGGTCAATTATCTCTTCTCCGGCGGCTTCTCTTATCTTCATGGCGGCACGGTGGTGCCGGTCGAGCCCGGTCGCTTTACGGTGTTGTGGGGCGGTGTGCCGCACCAGACGCTCGATCCGGGCATCATTGGCAAAGGCATCTGGTGCACCCTGCCGCTCGGCTGGTTCCTGCAATGGCGGCTGCCCCACGCGCTTTCCGACCGCTTGCTGCGCGGCGAAATCGTCACGGGGCCGGCGGATGCGGCCGACCGGCCGCTGCTGGAGCGCTGGCTGGCGGACGCCGCGAGCGGCGAACCCACCCGTCTGCATGTGCTGCACTTGGAAATGGAGGCCCGCTTCCACCGGCTCGCCCTCGGCACGCCCACCGCCAGCCGGCGGCACAATCGGCCGGCCGGAGCCGCCGGGGCCGGACAGATTGCGCGGGTGACGCATTTCATCGCGCAGCACTACCGCGAACCGCTCACCATCCAGGTCATCGCCGACCACGCGCGGCTGCACCCGAAATACCTGATGCGCGTCTTCAAGAAACAGTGCGGCGCCAGCATCTGGGAATATCTCACCCGGCTGCGCGTGTCGCACGCCCAGCGCCTACTGATCACGACGGATCAGAAGGTGCTCGATGTGGCGATGGAGAGCGGCTTCGCGTCCGTGGCGCCGTTTTACGCGGCGTTCTCGGCGCATACCCCCGGATTGCGCCCGCTGGACTACCGCCGCCTGCACCGTCCGGCCGCGGGCGCCTGAGCCGGCGGCTCCGGCCGGCCGCACGCGACCATACGGCGGCAAATGGATTCTTCGCTTCGCACCGGACGCGAAATGTGCCTGAAATGCATCCGCCCATCGGCACTTTCACCCGCTTTCTCCCAAAATGAAAAAAACAGATCTCAAGCTCGGCGTCATCGGCTCCGGCGGTCGCGGCGGCAATCTCGCCCGCACCGCCCATCAACCCGGCCGTGGCGCCCGCATCGTCGCCTGCTGCGATGTCAGCCCGGCGACGCTGGAGCGCAACCGCACGGAATTCGGCGCGGATATCTTCACCACCCACGACTACCAGGCCCTGCTCGAACGCGACCTCGACGCCGTCATCATCGGCACGCCTGATTTTCTCCACGAGGAGCAGGCCCTGGCCGCCATTGCGCACGGCCACGCCATCTACCTCGAAAAGCCCATGGCGCTCAGCACCGCCGCCTGCGACCGCATCCTCGCCGCCGCGAAGAAGCGCAACGTGCGGCTCTATGTCGGCCACAACATGCGCCACATGGCGTTTGTCCGGAAAATGAAGGCGCTCATTGACGACGGTGTGATTGGCGAGGTGAAGGCCTGCTGGTGCCGGCATTTTGTGGGCCACGGCGGCGACTTCTATTTCCGCGACTGGCACGCCGAGCGCCGCTACGTCAACGGCCTGCTCCTGCAGAAGGCCGCGCACGACATCGACGTCATCCACTGGCTGTGCGGCGGCTACAGCCGCCTGGTCAACGCCCTCGGCGCCCTCACGCTTTACGGCGACCTGCCGGGCCGGAAGCCGGCGATGCCGGGACCGCGGCGGATCAACGTGGCCGACCAGGACTGGAAACTTTTTCCGCCCACGAAATTCCGCGGCCTCAACCACCGCATCGACATCGAGGATCTGAGCTCCATGCAGATGAAGCTCGATAACGGCGTCTTCGCCACCTACGCGCAGTGCCACTACACCCCCGACTACTGGCGCAACTACACCGTCATCGGCACCGAGGGGCGCCTGGAGAATTTCGGCAACGGCGAGCCCGGCACCCACCTCCGTCTCTGGAACCAGCGCGCGAGCTGGAACGAAAAGGCCGACGCCACCTACCGCATTCCCATCCAGCGCGGCACCCACGGCGGGGCCGACCCGAAGATCATCGGTGAATTCCTGCGCTACGTGCGCGAGGGCGGCCACACCGACACCTCGCCGCTGGCTGCGCGTGAGAGCATCGCCGCGGGCTGCGCCGCCACCGACTCACTGCGCCACGGGGGCATTCCGCAACGGGTTCCCACCCCCTCGCCCGCGATTGTCCGGTGGTTCAGCTAGGCCCTCGGGGCGCGGCGGAGCGGGCGTGCAGAACACCTGCACGACAAAAACCGCTTCCGCCCGCACCGGCACCAGCACGACCCGCGCCGCCACACCGGCATGGGTGACGTCAGTGCTCAGCAGGTTTTCACGATGGACCGGTGATTCGAACCAGCCTTGCACAATCCGCCCGGCGAGCTCGGCATAGGTCGGCCGATGGCTGGATCCGTTCGCGGTCTCCAGCACGGGCATGCGCGCGAGATTCTCCCGCACCACTGCAGGCCGAAGGCCAGCCGACTCGATCCTGGCCTCAAGGGTCTCCCGGCCCGCCAGCGGACTTTCGTGCGCCAGGGTCTGGGTCAGGGCCAGGGTCAGCACGTGGCCGGCCGCCGCCTTGTCCAGCCGCGGATCCGGCTTGAAAGGCTTGCGGTGATGCTCGTGCCGAATGCGGTTGGTTTCAGAGAAGATCGCCCGCGCCAGCAGCTTTCCGTCAAAGGTCTCGACCGCCACCTGCTTCGACGCCGCTCCCCGCACGCCGGATGCGGCCAACAGGACCAGCAACAACCAGTGCATCGGCGAACCGCAACCCATGACCCTGTATCATACCGCTGTGGCCGAACGACACAAGCCGGCCGGTTCGCGCATTGCCAGCGGGAAAGCGTCCGCTAGCTTCCGCGCATGCCCGTGGACCCGAGCCTCAACGCCGCCACCCCGAAAAAACCCAGCCTCCCGGTCAGCGACGGGCTGCGGACCTACCTGCACCGCTACCGGCGCGAACGGGAATTGCCGGTGACGTATGAGCGGCTGCGCGACTTCCACGAATCGATTCCGCTCTGCGACGCGCAGGGCCGGCCCACGCTCTGGGACAGCGTCATCTACCGCTCCGAGGAGATGGGCCCGCTCTACGAGGGGCTAAAACGCATCTACGCGCGCCTGAAGGTCGACGGGAACCTCACCGTCGTGCAGCACCTTTACGTAGACCGCGTGGATTTCTGCAGCTTCGGCAACTCCACCCCCTTCCGCGTGCGGGTCGTCAACGCCTACAACGACAACCAGGACTATTTCTACGTGAAGAAGGCTGACGCGTCGCGCATCTACGGGCTCGAGCTCGAGCACCTGCTCTCGCCGAACCGCCTGAATTTCCTGACGCACGGCAACACGCTGATCGAGGAGCACATCGCCGGCATCCCCGGGGACATCTTCATCGACCGCTGGATGAACAATTCCGAGCTGAAGCCCATCCGCGTCGCAAAGGAACTCGTGAAGTTCAACGAGCGCTGCTTCGTGCGCCTGCTCGGCGACATGCGCTCGTACAACTTCGTCTTTGTGCTCACGCCCGACTTCGAGGAGGCCCAGGTGCGCATCCGCGCGATGGACTTCGACCAGCAGTCCTACAACAGCCGGATGCATTTCTACCTCCCGCAGTTCTTCAAGGAAAACGCCCCGCTCGTCGCCTATTGCACCAAGCACCTGCACGTGCAGACCGCGCTGCAATACCAGCGCGAGGAGCAGACGCTCATGCTGCAGCGTGCCGACCTGGCGGCATTGCGCCTGGGCCACCTGCTGGAGGCGATGGCGCACGAGCCGCTCGCGCCCGAGGAGAAAATCCATGCGCTGCGCGCGAGCCTTGCGGAGCATTACCAGCGGGCGGAATATCTGAAATGCGAAACGATGGGCGCTTTGGTGCGGGAAAATCTCGCGACCGTGCGTCACGTGGTCACCGCGCACGCCGATCCCGCCACCGCCCCCGGCGCGCTGCATTGAGCCGGAAAATTTGCCGCGCTCACGGCAAAAAAAATTCCGCGCGGAATTTTCCGAAAAACGGAATTGTATTTTTGTGACGCAATTGTGTTGCGCGTTTTCGACGACGGGTTGATTTAAATGGATATAACTCGCGCACGGCGATGAGCCGTGGTGAGTTCTTCAACCCAAAGCCCACACAATACGGAGCAATAAACCGATGGCCAAAAAAGCTGCCAAGAAACCCGCGAAGAAAAAAGCCGCCAGCAAGAAGAAGAAGTAAGGCGCTTCGCAAAATCAGAACCTGAGCCGCTCCCTTGTGGGGCGGCTCTCTTGTTTTAGGGGCCGGCGCGGGATAAAAATAACGTGCCCGGCAGCCACATGTAGGGGCGCAGCTTGACTGTGCCCGTTCGATTCACGCAGGTCGGGGCGCAACCCGAGGGCGCACACGAGGTGCGCCCCGACCTGCGAGACGGCGACCTTTGACGACACCCCCTAGTCGATCCGGCCTTCGTCAAAATCCATCAGGTCCACGACGCTGAGGATGTCCGCCGTGCGGTCGGCGCAGCCCATGTTGGTCAGCGCCTCCTTGAGAAATTCACGCCCGCTGGCCGTCATTCCCTTCTGCACGTAGCTGCGATTCCATTTGGCCGTGCGCAGGTCGGCGGGAAACAGCGCCAGCAACCGGCGGTCGCGCGCGGCCTCGTCCAGCCCGGCCTCAAGGCACTCGTGCACGATTTTCTCGACGGCATTCGGGTCCACGCCGAGGTGCAGGCAGAGGAACTTGTCCATGCCGCGCTTGTAGTTCTTCGCATAGCTCGCCGGCAGCGCACCGTGCTCCTTCACATATTTGCACTTCGCCAGAAACCGCGGGAGGTGCAGCAACCCTGTCGCCGCATGTGGCATATAGGGCGACGGCAGTTCGGTCAGAATTTCGCCGGAGGAACCGGGGATGGGTTTCGAGGGCATCGGGCGGACATTTCGCGGCAAATCCCGCCAGCGACAAGGAGTTTAGTTCAACCACGGCTTACACGGATCTCACGGATAGGAATCCCAGCCAGGGCATTGGCCACAAGAGGCTCAAGAAGCTCAGAAATCCGGTATCCGGTGCTTTTCTTGAGTATTTTTGTGCCTCCTTTGGCCATTCCTATCCGTGGCATCCGTGCAATCCGTGGTTAAAATGGCTCGGCTATTTCTTTTTGTCCACCGTGGACGGTGGTGCCGAATCACCCGCGGGAATCGCGCGGCCGCGGTACACGTCGTAATCCGGCACGAGGCGCGAGTAGGGTTTGTCCATCAGCGGGGAGGAGATCATGAAGTCCGCCGACGCCCGGTCGCAGGCGATCGGGATGTTCCATACCACGGCCATGCGAAGCAACGCCTTGACGTCGGGATCGTGCGGCTGCGGCTCGAGCGGATCCCAGAAGAA